>CAJMRV010000076.1 GCA_905215795.1 uncultured bacterium
CGGTTGGTGGTGTGAGAGGGGAGGAGCACCGAGAGTGCTCCCCTCTACTCGATTCAAACCGGACGGGGTCCCTTGGCGGGACCCCGGTGTGGGTCTTGAGAGACCTCAGGCCTTCGCACCGACGATCGCCTCGGCGCGTGCCAGGGCGAACTCGAGGTTCGGAACGAGGTTCTCGCCCATGGCCTTGTCGAAGCCCGTGGAGCGGAACTGCTTCATCGCGTAGCCGGAGGCGCCGGCGATGATGAGCGTCTGGCCGTGGCGTTCGAGCGCCTTGTGGTAGCCCTCGATCACGCTGAGCGCGGAGTTGTCGATGTTGATGAGGTCCTCGAAGTCGAGGATCACCACGCGGGCGGCGTCCGGGGCGTTCATGCGGGCCGGGTCCGTGATGGGCTCGAGCTTGCTGATCGCGCCGAAGAAGAGCGCGCCCTTGACGTGCCAGGCCTCGATCGAGGCGGGCGTGTCGAACGGGAGCGAGTGGCGTTCGATGGCGGTGAGCTTGCTCATGCGCAGCAGGAAGAAGAGGCACGCGAAGACGAGGCCCACCTGGACGGCGACCGTGAGGTCGAAGATGACGGTGAGCAGGAACGTCGCCACGAGCGTGATGCGGTAGTGCGAGTCCATGTGGCGCAGACGGGCGAATTCACGCCAGTTGCCCATGTTCCAGGCCACGAAGATCAGGATGGCGGCGAGCGCCGAGAGCGGGAGGTTCGCGGCGAGCGGCGCGGCGACGAGGATCACCAGCAGGAGCGTGAGCGCGTGGACCATGCCGGCCACGGGCGAGAAGGCGCCCGACTTGATGTTCGTCACCGTACGGGCGATCGTGCCCGTGGCGGGGATGCCGCCGAAGAACGGCGAGACGCAGTTGGCGATGCCCTGGGCCATGAGTTCCTGGTTCGGGTTGTGGCGGTCGTCGGTCATCGTGTCGGCCACGCGGGCGCAGAGCAGGCTCTCGATCGAGCCGAGGATGGCGAGCGTGAACATCGGGCCGATCAGGTGCTTGGCCGTGGACCAGTCGAATTCGGGGATCTGGAGGTCGGGGAGCGACTGCGGGATGCCGCCGAACTTGCTGCCGATCGTCTCCACCGGGAGGTTGAAGAGCGAGACGGCGATCGTGCTCAGGACGAGCACGAGGACCGTGCCCGGGAACTTGGCCATCCAGCGCTTCCACTGGGGGCCGTCCATGACGTAGCCCTTGGGCCAGAACTTGATCAGGAGCACGCTCGTGACGGCGATGCCGATGGCGTACGGGTTGAACGTCGTGATGTGTTCGGCGAGCGTGCGGATCTGGTTGAAGAAGTCCGCGGGCATCTTGGCGATCTCAAGGCCGAGGAAGTCCTTGACCTGCTGCAGGCCGATCATCACGGCGATGCCGTTGGTGAAGCCGATCACGATCGAGACGGGGATGAACTTGATGAACCGCCCTATCCGGAAGAGGCCCATCAGGAAGAGGATGATGCCCGAGCCGAGGGTGGCGATCAGGAGGTTGGCGAAGCCGTACTGGGCGATGATCCCGTAGATGATCACCACGAAGGCGCCGGCGGGACCGCCGATCTGGACGCGGCAGCCGCCGAAGATCGAGATCAGGAAGCCGCCGATGATGGCGGTGTACAGGCCCGCCTCCGGCGTGGCGCCCGAGGCGATGGCGAAGGCCATGGCGAGCGGGAGCGCGACCATGCCCACGGTGATGCCGGCGGCAACGTCGCGGGAGAACTTGTGGCTGTCGTACTCACCGAGCGCCTGGAAGATGACCGGCTTGAACGGCGCGATCGGGAGGTGTCTTAGGATTTTTCCCATGCGGGAGAATATTTTCATGACGACTCTGTATTAAGTAGCAAAGGTGGTTGAGGGGACCGGGCCTTCGGAAACGAAATGACCCCGAGAACGAAAGGGGGACTCGGGGAGGTCTTCAAAGGTCCTTGAGGGTTTGGGTTTTGTTTTTGAGCGGGGATGCGGAACGCGGGTGCGAGTAAGCCGGAATCCCGGGGGACTCCGGCTTTTCAACCGTCGCGTTCATCGGAGCGCGCCGTCAAGGGGCGGCGCGGCTCCGTGCTTTGGATCGATGCCTCAGCGGATGCGCATGCCGGGCTTGGCGCCTTCGGGCGGCTCGATCAGGAACAGACCGAGGCTCTTGTCCTTGGCGTCGGAGGCGCAGAGCACCATGCCTTCGGAGAGGCCGAAGCGCATCTTCCTGGGGGCCAGGTTGGCCACGACGATGGCGAAGCGGCCGACGAGGTCCTCGGGCTTGTAGGCGGACTTGATGCCCGAGAAGACGGTGCGGGTGCGGCCTTCACCGACGTCGAGCTTGAGCTCGAGGAGCTTCTCGGCGCCTTCGACGTGCGAGCATTCGACGATCTTGGCGACGCGGAGGTCGACCTTCATGAAGTCGTCGATCGTGCACTCGGGAGCGATCGGTTCGTTGCCGGGGACCACTTCCTTGGCGGGTTCGGCGGCGGGCTTGACGGCCACGAGGCGGTCGAGCTGCTTTTCCATGTCCACGCGCTGCATGAGGTGCTTGAACGCCTCGATCGGCTTGGCCGAGGTGAGCGGACGTTCGACGTCGGCCCAGACCTGCGGTTCGATCTGCAGGAACGCTTCGACGCGCTCGGCCGTGTGCGGGAGCACCGGCTTGAGGTAGAGCGTGAGCAGGCGGAACCCTTCGAGGGCGATGGAGGCCACGCGGTGGAGCTTGCTCTTGTCGGCCTCGTCCTCGCTCTTGGCGAGTTCCCAGGGCTTCTCGGTGTCGACGAACTCGTTGATGCGGTCGGCCATCTCCATGACGAGGCGCATGGCGCGGGCGAATTCGCGCGTTTCGTAGAGTTCGCGGATCTGTTCGGCTTTGGAGCGGATCGAGACGAGCAGTTCGTCGTTCATGGCGGCGTCGTCGACGCGGCCTTCGAAGCGCTTGACGATGAAGCCGGCGGCGCGGCTGGCGATGTTGACGTACTTGCCGACGAGGTCGGAGTTCACACGCTGGGCGAAGTCGGACTTCGTGAAGTCGACGTCCTCGACGCGCGAGTTCATCTTCGCGGCCAGGTAGTAGCGCAGCCATTCGGCGTTCATGCCGAGCTCGAGGTAGGTGAGCGGGCTGATGCCGGTGCCGCGGCTCTTGGACATCTTCTCGCCGTTGACGGTCATGAAGCCGTGGGCGTTGATGTGGTCGGGCACGCGGAAGGGCTTGCCGGCGAAGTGGAGCATCGCGGGCCAGAAGAGCGTGTGGAAGTAGATGATGTCCTTGCCGATGAAGTGGACCTGTTCCGTGTTGGGATCCTCGAGGATCGCGTTGAAGTCGAGGCCCGACTTCTCACAGAAGGCCTTCAGGGAGGCGAGGTAGCCCACCGGGGCGTCGAGCCAGACGTAGAAGTACTTGCCCGGGGCGTCCGGGATGGCGATGCCGAAGTACGGTTCGTCGCGGGAGATGTCCCAGTCGGTGAGGTTGCCGTCTTCGCCGAGCCATTCGGCGTCCTTGGCGAGCACTTCGGCCTGGACGGTCGGAAGGCCGTCCTTGCCCTTGCCGTGCGTCCACTTCCTGAGGAAGTCCACGCAGGCCGGGTCGCTCAGCTTGAAGAAGTAGTGCGTCGAGGAACGGATCACCGGACGGGTGCCCGAAAGGGTCGAGTAGGGGTCGACCACCTCCATCGGGGAGTAGACCGAGGAGCAGACCTCGCAGTTGTCGCCGTACTGGTCCTTGGCGCCGCAGTGCGGGCACGTGCCCTTGATGAAGCGGTCGGCCAGGAACATGTTCTTGGCGGTGTCGTAGTACTGCTCGATGTCCTTGGTGTAGATCATGCCCGCGGCGACGAGGCGGCGGTAGATCTCGTGGGAGAGCTCGTGGTTCTCCTTGGCGTCAGTGGAGTGCCAGTGGTCGAAACTGATGTGGAACCCGTCGAGGTACTGTTTGCGGCCCGCGGCGATCTCGGCCACGTATTCCTGCGGGGTGATGCCTCGCTTCTGCGCCGCCAACATGATCGGCGCACCGTGAACGTCGTCGGCGCACACGAAGTGCACTCGGTTGCCGGACATGCGTTCATGGCGCACCCAGATGTCGGCCTGGATGTATTCCATGATGTGCCCCATGTGGAAGGCGCCGTTGGCGTAGGGCAAGGCCGTCGTGACAAAAAGAGTTCGTTGGCTCATAGTTTCAGAAGCTTTGGTTGATCCGTAAAATTAATGGGAGTGAGTCATTGTACTAGACCCGAAAAAATAAGGCTCGGTTTTACGGGGACGGTTTCCCCGCCGCCGCGCCGCTTAGTACGGTAAAATCTCCTAATCCGAGTCTTTCAGTAGGAAAAGCCAATCATGTCCCTCGACATTGAAAAAATCAAGGAGGCCCTCGGGGCCCTCGTCGACCCCGTCCTCGGCGTCGACCTGAAGTCCGCCAACGAACTCAAGGGCGTCGAGCTCAACGACAAGGGCGAGCTCATCGTCTCGATCGAACTGGGCTACCCCGCCAAGAACGCCGGCCCGCTCCTGGGCGCCGAAGTCGCCCGCGTGCTCGAAGAGCACGGCGTTGAAAAGGGCGGCGTGAGCCTCACCCAGAACATCATCGCCCACAAGGTCCAGGGCGTGCAGCGCGTCAAGACCAACGTGCGCAACGTGCTCGCCGTGAGTTCCGGCAAGGGCGGCGTGGGCAAGTCCACCGTCGCCACGAACCTCGCGCTCGCGCTCGCCCATGAAGGCGCCCGTGTGGCGATCCTCGACGCCGACATCTACGGCCCGTCGATCCCGAAGATGCTCAAGGCGGGCGGCCAGCCCTACTCGACCGACGGCAAGACGATGGAGCCCTTCGAGAAGTACGGCCTGCAGCTCAATTCGATCGGCTTCCACATCAACGAGGACGACCCGATGATCTGGCGCGGCCCGATGGCCTCGGGCGCCCTTGAACAGCTCTTCACCCAGACCAACTGGCACGACGTCGACTACCTCGTCGTCGACATGCCCCCGGGAACGGGCGACATCCAGCTCACGCTGAGCCAGAACATGCCCGTCACGGCGGCGGTCGTCGTGACGACCCCGCAGGACATCGCGCTCATCGACGCCATGAAGGGCCTCAAGATGTTCCAGAAGGTCGGCGTCCCGCTCCTCGGCGTCGTCGAGAACATGTCCGCCTTCGTCTGCCCGAACTGCGGCGAAGTGACGAAGATCTTCGGCGAGGGCGGCGCCCGCCGCATGTCCGAGACCTACGGCGTGCCGCTGCTCGGGGAACTCCCGCTTGCTCCGAAGATCCGCGAGCAGGCCGACGAAGGCGACCCCGTCGTCCACGCCGTTCCGGAATGCTCCGAGTCGAAGCTCTACCGCGAGCTCGCCATGAAGGTGGCCGGTGCCGTGGCCAAGCTCCCGCGCGACTACACGGCGAAGATGCCGGGCGTGAAGGTCGTCGGCAAGGACGAGAAGAAGCCCGCGGCTGAAGAGAAGAAGGCCTGAGGCCCGGCTCCTTAGCTGCATCCAGGAATGCGAAACGGGAGGCTCCCACAAAATGGGGGCCTCCCGTTTTTCAATGCCTTTTCCGGACCGGGGCGCCCTTCAGATGGAGGGCGCCGCGTCCGGTCGTTCCGGCGTTAGTCGTCGAACTTGGGCGTTTCCACGCCGAGCACCTTGTGGAGCTTCGGGGACGTGGTCGTGTACTGGAGCAGGACGCGCTTCTCGGGGAAGACGTAGTCGCAGGCCGCGAACGCGGCGAGGGCGCATTCGTGGAAGCCCGAGAGGATGAGCTTCTTCTTGCCCGGGTACGTGTTGATGTCGCCCACGGCGAAGATGCCGGGGATGCTCGATTCGAAGCGGGCGGTGTCGACCTTGATCTGCTTGCGTTCAAGCTCGAGACCCCAGTCCTCGATCGGGCCGAGCTTGGGCTGCAGGCCGAAGAAGACGAGCAGGTGGTCGAGCGGGATGCGGCGCGTCACGCCGTCGGCGCCCGAGACGTGCACCTCGGTGAGCTTGTCGTCGGCTTCGGTGAAGCCGGTGACCTGGCCCACTTCGAACTGCATCTGCCAGTCCTCGCAGAGCTCGCGCATCTTCGCCACGGAGCTCGCGGCGGCGCGGAAGCCGTCGCGGCGGTGAACGAGGACCACGCTCTCGGCCTTGCCGACGAGGTTGAGGGTCCAGTCGAGGGCGGAGTCACCACCGCCGAGGATGACGACGTTCTTGCCTTCGAAGAGGCTCGGGTCCTTGCAGGCGTAGTGGAGCTGGGTGCCTTCGAACTTGTCGATGCCCTTGACCTTGAGCGGGCGGGCCTGGAAGGAGCCCACGCCGGCGGCGATGATCACGACCTTGCAGAGGAAGCGCGTGCCGGTGTTCGTCTCGACGTAGAAGCGGCCGTCCTCCTGCTTCTCGACGCGGGTGACCTCCTGGCCGAGGTGGAAGACCGGGCCGAACGGATGGATCTGCTTGAGCAGGTTCTCGGTGAGTTCATAGGACGTGCACACGGGCACGGCCGGGATGTCGTAGATCGGCTTGGTCGGATAGAGCTCCATGCACTGGCCGCCCACGTTCCTGAGCGAGTCCACGACGTGGGCCTTGATCTCGAGCAGGCCGAGTTCGAAGACCTGGAAGAGGCCCACCGGGCCGGCGCCGACGATGACGGCGTCCGTTTCGATGATGTCCGTGGTGGGTTCGGCAAGGGTCAGATAATCTTCAATCGCCATGATGAAATTGCATCCTGAGGGTGTTCGAGTCGTCGGCGTCGGGGGTCCCGCACGGCTCCGCTGGGGGGATCTGTCGCCTCCCCGGGGCTCCGGGACGTCCGCCTCCGTGTCGGCAGGCGGTGCGCCACGACACCGGTTCATGAAAAAACAAAGGGCGTCACGGTGTCGATGACGCCCATACGAGCGGCTGTTATTTTCTCACGGTTCACTCGGGTTTGTGGGTTTTTACCAAGAGAATCCTACTTTTTTTCATTTTTGAGCTTGATTTCGGCACGCACCTGCCTGAGCCGCGCGTCCACGAGGCTCATCGTGTAGAAGTCCCCGTCGGCCGCCTTCTGGGCGAGCGCGAATTGGTACTGGGCGGGTTCGAGTTCGCCCTCGAGGTAGAGGAGCTCGCCGGTGTGCAGGTACTGGAGACTGCGGCGTCCGAGCTTCTCACAGGCCCTGGCCATCCACTCGTGGTAGACGGGGTTCGAATCCGTGACGGCGTCGTTCTTCCGAAGCGTCTCGAGGATCTCCTCGTAGCGTCCGAGCGTGAAGAGCATGTCGAGCTCGTTGGTGAGCATCATCGTCGAGAGCGGATACGCGGAGGCGGCGCGGCGGGCCGCCTCGAGCGCGGCGGTCTTCGCTTCGGGCGTCTTCGCGGCGTCGAATTCGGCGCGGGTGAGGTTCCTCATGAGGATCGCGCTCTTTCCGGCACTCATGGAGCGTTTCGCCCAGAGGAGCGCGGAGGCGGCGTTCCCGCGGCGCCCCTCGATCACCGAGACGCCGTAGGCCGCGACGGCCTTGTGGACGCCCGAGCTCTTCTCGAAGGCCTCCTTGTAGCGGCCTTCGAGCGCTTCGAGCTGCGCCACGCCCTCGGTCTGGAGGACGGCGGCGCGCACCTGAACGAGCTGGAAGTCCAGGCTGTCGGCGTGCATCTTCACGGGGACCTGGCGGACGCGGTTCTCCATGTCGGCGATGCGTTCGGCGGTGAGCGGATGGGTCGAGTAGTAGGCGGGCGCGACGAGCTGCGTGTAGCGGTCGTTCATCTCGAGGCGCTTGAAGAAGCCGGTGAGCCCGCGCGGATCGAATCCCGAGCGGGTGAGCGTCTGGAAGCCGATGCGGTCGGCCTCGCGTTCGGCGCTCTGCGAGTAGCCGAGCTGGCGCTGGATTAGGGCGGCCTGGCCGCCCATGGCGATCGCTCCGGCGAGGTCGCCCCCGGATTCGCCGCCCGCCCTCGCGGCGAGGATCGCCAGGAGGATCGTGCCGATCGTGATCGGCAGGGCCGACTTCTGCTGGTCGATCATGCGGGCGATGTGGCGCTGCACGACGTGTCCGATCTCATGGCCCATCACGCCGGCGAGCTCGCTCTCGGACTTCGCCGAGACGATCGTGCCGGTGTTGACGGCGATGAAGCCCCCGGGGAGCGCGAACGCGTTGAGGGAGCGGTCGAGCACCGGAAAGAAGAAGAACCGGTAGGTGTAGGAGTTCGTGT
>CAJMRV010000077.1 GCA_905215795.1 uncultured bacterium
ACTGTGACCGGCTAAAAAAAGGTGATGTCATTTTATACCGCAGGGAGAACGGTATGTCAAGGACATCAAGGACAAGAAGCAGAAGGCCGGCAAGGAACTCTCAATCGACATCGCCCGTGCGGAACTCAAGGGCGGGCTGCTCGGCTCCCCGCTCCTCGTCGACACGAAGGGCCGGATTGAAAAGCGCCTCGCAGAAGTCGGGGAAGCTCCGGGAGGTGAAGCCAAATCCAAATCCGCCGATCCCCTCGAGGGACTGCGCCTGGAGCTCCCGGTCCTTCGCCTCGAAGCGTTCGGGAGCCGCATCGACGGCCATGCCGGTCTTGACGCCGGCCTCGTCGACGTCGCGCTCACGGGCCGCATTCCGTCCCTCAAATCAATCACCGACGCCGTCCCCGTGAAGGACGCGGGCTCCGCGACGGGCTCGATCGACTTCGACGTCAAGGCCTCGGGCGACCCCGTGGCCCCGACGGTGAAGGCCCTCGTGAAGGCGGCCGACCTCGTCTGGACCGCTCCCGCGACGAAGACCGTCGCCGTGCCCTCGCCCGACGGAAAGACGACGAAGGAGGCCCCGGTGACGGCGCGCATGAAGCGCTTCACGCTCACGGCCGACCTCGCCCCGTATGAAACGAGGATGGGGAAGCGCCTCGGCGGCGCCGTGACGCTCGAAGCGGGCCGCGCCGGCACGAACCTGCGCCCGCGCGTGCGCCTCGCCGACTTCAAGGCGGAGCTGACCGGACGCGAGCAGCGTCATGAATTGAGAATCGACGCCCTCGTCAAGCGTCTCCCCGAGGACCTCACGAAGCTGAGGAAGGCGCGTCAGAAGATGCGCGCCAAGGCGGCCGCCGCCGGCGTGCCGCTCTCCGCGGTGCCGCGCACCCCGAACCCCGAGATCGAACGGATCACGTTCACGGCGGCCGTGCACGGCTCGGCCGCGCTCGACCGGAAGACGTGGATCGGACGGCTCGACGATTTGAAGCTCGCCACGCCCTACGGCGAGGTGTTCCAGAAGAAGGGCGCCTCGATGGGGGCCCTCGTCGAGAAGGGACGCTACCACCTCGAGAACCTCGTCCTCGTGACGAAGGACGAGACGATGGGCGTGCTCGAAACAACCGCCCCGATCCTCCTTGAGACGAAGCCCGTGAAAGCCTCGGGCGCCGTGAAGCTCACGGGCGTCAACCTCAACCATGCCAACGCCTTCCTCGAGGAGGCGGGCTACGAGATCGACGGCACGGTGAGCGGCGGAGCCGTCTGGAGCGTGAAGAGTGCCGAGGACTACAAGGCCGACCTCCATCTCGAAACGGACCGCATCGCCGCGGCGCCGCTCTTCGCGCCCGAAGGCGCCGGCCTCGCCGTCGAGAAGCTCGCCGCAGCGCTCTCCGTGGATCCGAAGGCCGCACGCATGACGATGACGACGGACCTCGCGCCGCTCACGGCGGACGCGAAGAAGGCCCCCGTCGCGTTCAACCTCTCGCTTCTCGACCCGACGAAGAGAAAGCGCCTCGAAGGCCGTCTTGAAATCGGACATAAAGGTGAAGGTCCGGGTGAAGGCTCCGGAACAGGAACCGACGCCAAAACCCCGTTCACCGGACGCACGGGCGGGATCGACCTCGCCTGGCTCAACCCCTTCATCAACGCCGAGGCGACGCTCGAAGGCGACCTCACGGCCGACATCGCCGTCGGCGGCGCCGTGAACGACCCGACGTTGACGGGCCGCGCCGGGGTCGAAGGATTCCGTGTCGAGACGGCACTCGCCACGCTCAAGATGGAACCCAGTCCCCTCACGATCGACTTCCGGGGGCACGAGAGCATCCTCAAGGGCGACGTCATCACCCGCGCCTCGCACCTCGCGCTCGACGGACACGCCGCCTGGGAAGGCGGGAAGGACATCCCGAAGATCACCGCGCTCGACGCACACGTCAAGGGCGACAAAATCGTCGTGGGGCTCCCCTCCTACGGCTCCGTGACGGTGAGTCCCGACATCACGGCCGACTTCGACGGCAAGCGCATGAAGGTGACGGGTGAAGTGGGCGTCCCCGAGGCCGAGCTCAACATCAACACGCTTCCGCCCTCGGCCGTCGGTCCGAGCGACGACCTCGTGCTCCTCAACGAGGACCTCGAGCCCGAGACGAAGGCCGAGAGCCCGATCCCGCTCTTCATGCAGGTCTTCGTGGACCTCGGTCCCGACGTCAACGTGAACGTCTTCAACCTCGCGGCGAACCTCGCCGGACGCCTCCAGGTGAATCAAGGGGCGACGGGCCTCGCCGTCGCCGGTGAGATCCGCATCCCCGAGGGCCGCTTCAAGGCCTACGGCCAGGACCTCAACATCACCGAGGGCCGCATCACGTTCGCGGGTCCGCCCGACAAGCCCTACGTGAACATCAAGGCGATCCGCAACCCGGACGTCACCGAGGACGGCGTCACCGCGGGCCTCACCGTGGAGGGACCGGCCTCGGCCCCCGAGGTGAAGGTCTTCTCGGACCCGGCGATGAGCCAGGCCGAAGCGTTGAGTTATCTTCTGCGCGGCCAGGCGATCGGCGCCTCGGACGGGGACTCGGGGCTGCTCGCGAGCGCCGTGCTCGGGTTCGGGCTGAGCCAGACGAGCCAGGTGCTCGACAAGATCGGGAAGGCCGTGGGCCTGAGGGCGCTCTCGGTGGATGCCGTCGGCAACGGCGACAACACCAAGGTGGTCGTCTCCGCGACGCTCCTCCCGGGGCTCGAGTTCAAATACGGCGTGGGGCTCTTCGACTCGCTCATGACCTTCACGCTGCGCTACCGGCTCTTCAACCGGATGTACCTCGAGGCGGTGACGGGCGCCGCACAGTCGCTCGACATGCTCTACCGGTTCAGTTGGTAGGATCGGATCGAACACAAGCACACGACAAGGCGGGCGGACTCCCGGAAGGGAACCGCCCGCCTTGTTCTTTTCGTCTTCCGTATTCGCTTCTTTGCTTGCTCTCTTCGTGTTCCTCCACCCTCGATGCCCTCATGAGGCCGTCCCCGGGATGGGTCTGAAACGTCCCCCATGCGGAGTACACGTGCTTTTTTTCTCCCTCGGAAAGCTCCCGCCGACTTTGATTTTCCACGGAGCGGATTGGGAATTCACGGCCTCCCATCCCGTCCTCCCTCCCCTGCAGGCACCCCGCCGAAGGGGGATTCGTCCGCACCAAAACGCCAAGCCCCTGATTCCTCACACGATTCACGACGCCGTAGGATTGACTTTGGCTAATGCATTCAAAGAATTGATAGTCACAACGCATACGACCCTATTCGGGCCAGGGGATTCTCGCACCTGAGGACTATTATTTATGTTGCCTACAGTTCCAAAAGAACTAGTTCTTTTGGAAATCCACATACCCGTTTGGAGGTATACAAGGGCGACGCGGCTCCACCCGATGGACTAGCGGATACAAACAATGGGCATCGTCATGGGGGAAATCCCCACAAGCGGTGTCAACCTCCTTAGAATAGACGCATTTCCGCCGCCGGACGCACCCCCGTCCGAGGGCGGGTTCCCACTGAGGGAATCCACGGAAAAAACATCAAGACGGGCGCGTCCACCCTGCGGCGCACCCCGAGACAAGGTCATTGCGAGCGTTCAGGCACCACCGCGCCGGAGACCGGGGGGACACATCCGTGCGTCCCCTCCCGGGCGGGATCCGTCGACCATCAAGGACGCCCCAACAATGCGTTTCCCCCTCATGTACTCATGGAGATGGCTCACATGTACGATCCCAAATCACCCCGCGCCGAGGAATTCATCAACCACGAAGAGATTCTTGAAACGCTCGACTGGGCCGAAGCCCACAAGAACGACAAGGCGCTCCTCGACGAATACCTCGCCAAGGCGGCCTCCTTCAAGGGCTTGACGCACCGCGAGGCGGCCGTGCTGCTCGCCTGCGACGACGCCGAGTACAACCAGAAGATCCTCGACACCGCGATCAAGGTCAAAGAGCACATCTACGGCTCGCGCATCGTGCTCTTCGCTCCGCTCTACCTCTCGAACCACTGCATCAACGAGTGCACGTACTGCCCATACCACGCCAAGAACAAGCAGATCGAGCGCAAGAAGCTCTCCCAGGAGGAGATCGCCCGTGAAGTGCGCGCCCTCCAGGACCTCGGCCACAAGCGCCTCCTTCTCGAGGCGGGCGAGCATCCCAAGCACAACCCGATCGACTACATCCTCGAGTCGGTGAAGACGATCTACTCGATCAAGCACAAGAACGGCGCCATCCGCCGCGTCAACATCAACATCGCCGCGACGACGGTCGAGAACTACAAAAAGCTCCACGAAGCCGAGATCGGCACGTACCAGCTCTTCCAGGAGACGTACAACCGCGAGACGTACGAATCCATGCACATCAAGGGCCCGAAGTCCGACTACTGCTACCACACCGAGGCGCACGACCGCGCCATGGAGGGCGGCATCGACGACATCGGTCTCGGCGTGCTCTTCGGCCTGAACCTCTACCGCTACGACTTCGTCGGCCTGCTCATGCACGCCGAGCACCTTGAAGCCCGCTTCGGCGTGGGTCCGCACACGATTTCCGTGCCGCGCATCTGCCCGGGCTCGGAAGTCGACCCGAAGGCCTTCACGAACGCCGTCCCCGACGACATCTTCCTCAAGATCGTCGCCCTGATCCGTCTCGCGGTCCCCTACACCGGCATGATCATGTCCACGCGCGAAAGCGAGAAGACCCGCACGGCGGCCCTCAAGCTCGGCATCTCCCAGATCTCCGGCGGCTCCCGCACGACGGTGGGCGGCTACACGATCAAGGACTTGAATGAGCAGGAGAACACGGCCCAGTTCGAAACGAACGACCGCCGCTCGCTCGACGAGATCGTCGCCTGGCTCATGAAGAACAAGTACCTGCCCTCCTTCTGCACGGCCTGCTACCGCGCCGGCCGCACGGGCGACCGCTTCATGGAATGGGCCAAGACGGGCAAGATCGCCACGTACTGCCAGGCGAACGCCGTCCTCACCCTGAAGGAATACCTCACGGACTACGCCTCCAAGGAGACGGCCGCCGTGGGCGAGGCCTGCATCGAAAACGAAATCCCGAAGATCCCGCACGAGAAGATCCGCGCCGCCACCTCCAAGCGCGTGATCGAGATCGTCGAGGGTCAGCGCGACTTCCGCTTCTGATCGCCACGACACCTTTCTGATCCCCGCCGGGAAACGGCGCCGCCTCCTTGTTCACTTCATCGAGGAGCGCCGCCCCGACACCAGGGAACTGGACCCGCCTCCGGAAGAACGACCCGGACGCGGGTCTTTTTGCATCCGTGGTTTGAAGCGCCGGGAAACCGGACGCCGGCCCCGATGCCTCCCCGCCTTCCGAACACGGGGATCGACGCCTCCTACGAGGGGTCCTTCCTCCCGCACAACGCCGATTTCTTCACGCAATATCCCTGATTGTGGAGCGCTCCCGCGTTGAGTACGCTTGAGGTTGTGGGAGGCGCGACCCGCCTTTCCTTATTGACGGGGAGCGCTTCAAAAGCAGGTGGCCATAACGGTTTCATCCGGGTGCTCCGCCTTCCGGGAGACATCCATGAACGTCTTGGAACAATGCCGCCTCTGGCATGAAACGGAGCAGTACCAAAAGATCATCGACACGCTCGAGGCGGTCGACGAAGCGGAACGCACGCCCGAAATGGACAGCGAACTCGCCCGCGCCTACAACAACGCGGCCGTCATGGACGCCCCCGACGGACGCAGGATGCTGCGCCGCGCCATCGAGCTCCTCGAGCCCCATGAAGCGGAACTCGGGGACACGGCCCTCTGGAACTTCAGGATGGGCTACGCCCGCTTCCACCTGGACCAGGACGGCAGAGCCCTGAAGTACTTCCAGCGCGCCGACGAGATCGAACCCGGGGACAAGGACACCCAAACACTGATCGACGCCTGCCGGCACAACATCACGCTGCCCCGTTTCCGGGAGAACTTCCGGGAGCGCACGGCGAGGGCCTGGAAGGCGTTTGAAGAAAAGGAGGCCGGACTCCGGCGGATGATGGATGCGGATCCCAAGCATGAAAACGGCGGGGACCTCATCGGCATCTGCTCGGAAGTGCTCGCGATCGTCTTCGACGAGGCCGCCTTCGAGCTCGGCTTCAACGGCGTCAAGCACGAACTGGTCCTCACGGCCGAGGGCGACCGTCAGAAGCTCTTCGAACTCGTCTACTTCAGGAACCACGCCCCCGCATCCGTTCTCGAGCACTGGAGCATCGTGGTCGGCCGCCGGGGTTCACCCGACATGGCCCTCAGGGTCGATGGAATGGATGTCGGCGGCGACGACGTCCGGGTGTGGCTCGAGCCCGACGACGATGCATTCAAGCTCACCGTCCACTGTCCCGAACTCGCCCGCCTGAAGGACGCGGACGAGGACCAGCGCTGGTGGATGCTCTCGCTCCTCACGGACCAGATCGTGGGCGAGATCCCCGCCATGCGGTGGATCACGGACCTCACAATGGCAGACGAGCCGCTCCCCGGGGAGTCGATCCTCCTGAGCGGGCTCCCCGCGAAGCTCACCTCGCTTGACAAGGACCTCTCTCTCGAGGCGGAAGACTTCCTCGAACAGACCCACGTGGGCTACGAGTTCGAGCCCGGGAAGGACGCGGGTCCTGAGTGGCGTCTCGACATCGTGGCCGGCTCGACAAGCTGCCCCGCGCTCATCGACGGCTATCTCGGTGAAGAGGACGACGTGGTCGACGCCTTCCACGCCGACGGCGTCGTGGCGGGCTTCTTCGTCTATCCACTCCATGGACTCGCCGCGGAAAAAGGGACGCAGGGCATCTTCGACTTCCGGGACGCCCTCGAGGAACACCTTGAAAAGGCCTGCGGCCCCGACGCCGTGAGGGTGCTGGGCGGCGCCACCGGCTTTCATCTGGGCTACCTCGACTTCCTCGCCTGGGACCTCCCGCTCGTCCTCAAGGAGGCGATCGACTTCTTCGGGAGAAGCGACGCGGTGTGGGCGGACTTCCACACCTTCCGGCGGCATGTGGGTTCGGTGGTGCTCAAAAAGCCCGAAGACGAGGACGACGAAGACGGCCGGGAGCCCTCCTGAAACCGCACGGTCCTCCTGAAGGGGAATCATCAAGGGAAGGAAACGGGGCGGTATGACGTCTTGACGACTTGACGTCTAGACGGCGCCGCCCCTCTCTTTTTCCGCTGGAAAAGGCGTTTCCCGTCATGCACTTCCGCCATTATCGCGCGCGAAAACACCGAAATTCGTCGTCATCTTCTTCGAAAACCCATGGAAAACCCCGTTTCGTGCGCGAAGGGTTGCCTTTTCCTGCTCAACTGCGATAATGAAGGTGTGGGGCTTCAAAACTTCACCCACCATTGAAGAAGGAGAAGAGCATGAAGATGATACGTCCGTTCACCTGGGCCATTCTCGGCCTGGCCGTCGGCATCCTGCCGATCTGTGCACTCGGGATGATGCTCGAAGGGCATGTCTCGGACTTCGCGCAGAACCGCGTCGCCGGCCTCACGCTTGTCGCCTTCGCCGTTGTGTTTGGTTGGTACGGAACGATGAAGGCCGACAAGAAGAAGAAGAACACGCTGCCTGAAAACCACCCCGACCTTCTGGATTGATTCCTGATATCGACGCCTGAAAGGTCACCCACGTTCCATAAGCTGAAACCATCCGCCCACCGATGAGAAGCCCCACTCGGATGTGGCGGAGGAGGACCCTCATGGAAGACACGCCGTCCGATGGCTCCCGCGACCAGGGAGCACGGGCGGCTTTTTAGTGCCCGGCGAGCGCCTGTGACATAATGACGATGCAGGGGCGACTCCGTAAAAATGCCGGGGGACGCCCCGTTTTCCGTCCCGCACGGGCGAGGACCCCTCCGGACGCGGAAAATGAAAACGATTGAAAAAACATTGAAGACGAAAAAGGAGATGCAGGCGAAATGAAGGAGAACTCCACCAAATACGGTCCGGCCGTGATCGGCGGAATGTCGGCGGGCGCCGTCGTCTGGGGCCTCGTGCTCCTTTTCGGAAACTCCTTCGAAGCAGCCGGCGCCGCGGGCGG
>CAJMRV010000078.1 GCA_905215795.1 uncultured bacterium
CACTTCCCGCCCTTCGGGACTTTCACCCTTTAGATACTGCGCATGCCCAGCGCACGGCAAAAACCCCGGCCTCCCTGAAAATGGGAGGCCGGGGTTCGTTTTACGTCAGTGGATCGGAATCGTCCGGTCCGTCAGGATTCATCAGAAGTGAACCTTGATGGAGCCGAAGACGCCGTTCGCGTTGATGGCCTTGCCGAAGTCACCGCGGTAGGAGAGTTCACCCTCGACCTTCTCGGTGAACTTCGCGTTCACGCCGAGGCCGATGTTGAACAAGCCGCCGAGCTTCTTCGTCTTGACCGTGGCGGAGGCGCTTTCACCGAAAGCCACCTTCTGTTCAGCGGTCTTGTCGCCGAAGAACTGCGTGTAACCGGCGTCGGCCTTCAGGGCGACGTCAGCCGCACCGTGGTAGACGACACCTTCGGCACGGGCGCCGAGCTTGGCGTAGCCGACGTTGGAGCTTTCACCCTCGAACGTGACGGGCAGGCCGGCGATCTTCGTGGACATGTCCTCGCCCTTGACGTGCATGTAACCGGCACCGACATACGGCGTGACACTGACGTCCTCCTTGACGGAGACCAGGAGGGCGGCCTCGCCGTAAACGTTGTAGACCTTGGCCTTGTCGCTCAGCTCGGAGCTGTAGAACGGGGCGTTGATCTTGCGGTCGGCGTACGTGTAGGAGGCCACGGCGGTGAGCTCCACATCGGCGATGTCGCCCATCGCATAGATACCGGCGTGCAGGTCGTCCATCTTGATCTGGGCGGGGTCGTTCTTGGCCTTGTCATGACCGTAGCCGATGAAGGCGCCGGCCTTGCAGGCGTTCGAGAAGCGGTAGTCGCCGCCGATCACGAGCGTGTCGAAGGTGGTCTTGAACTTGCCGTCCTGAGCCTTGACGTGACCCTTGGTGACGGAGCCGTCGATCCAAAGGTTCGCGTCATCGGTCTTGGCCGTGCGAAGGAACAGACCGTCATGAGCGCCACGCAGGGCGGTGTTCAGAACGTTCATGTTCGAATTGACGAGGACGTTGCGGGCGACGGCGACGGTTTCGTCGGAGAGAGCGGCGACGGCGGCCTTGACCACGGGCGCGGCGGTCTTAACATCACCGGCATTCGCCGCAGCAACGGCTTCACCGAAGACAGCGTTGTCGTCCTGAACGAGCGCGTCGAAAACGGTCTTCTCATTATCGGAGGCAGGAGCAACGGCCTTTTCCAGGTCGGCAACGAGCGTGTTGGTCTTGTCGACCTTGACCTTGACAGAAGCCACCTTGCCCTCAGACACAGGAGTTTGCACGTCAAGCAAATCAACCGGAGTCACCTGAGACACGGTAGCTGCCATCAAAGGCTTAACATCCTTCTTTTCAACGACTTTACCGGTTCCTTCAGCGCCTTCCCCAGCGGCTTCTACAGAGCCTTCCTCAACGACCGGCTCGGTTTCAGGAGCTTGGGATCCATTCGCGGCACCTTCCGTCGAACCTTCAGGAGCTCCGACCTTCTCGAAGTTCTTGATTGCAGAATTCGTTTCAAATTTGAAATCCTTAAAGGAAGCATTCTCATCAAGCAGAGTGAGGCTGCCGGCTTCAGCCATGCCATCCTCGCTCTTCATGCCCTTATGGTAGACCTTGGCGAGCATGACGGGATCGGCGCCGATTTCCGTGCTGAAGAGCACCTGCTTTCCTTCACCTTCAATGTTCTTCAGGGACACATTGTCAAACGCAGAAACAAGAAGCGAAGCCCCGTCAGCGAGATTCACGGTCACCTGACCATCGGCACTATGGTCGCTCTCGAGCATGCCCTGACGAAGAGCCTTGTCTTCATAGTGATTGAGGAGACCGAAAGTGCCCTTTTCAACGGTCACCTTCTTGTCACCGATGGACTCAGAGAAGGCAAGGAGCGTGCCGCCCTTGACCGTGGTCTCACCCTTATAGGTGTTGTGACCGGTCATGACAAGCGTGCCTTCGCCACTCTTGACGACAGCACCATGCTGCTTCGCGCGCTCGCCGATGGCTCCCGCAATGGTGGCATAGATCTCTTCACGAACCTTTTTCATCTCACCCTCGGAGATGACATGGTTCTTCCAATTCTTCTTGTCAGACACATCGGAGCCGTCGAGCACGATGAACTTATCGCCGGTGACATACTCACCATCAAGTTTCTTGCCACTATCCGTGGCCTCCATCCAGGCCGCATCCTCTCGCTTGCGCTGTTCAAGGGCGGTTTCAGCGATGTCGTTGCTCCAAATGTCCATCCCCTTGAGTTCATACGTAAACTCATCCATCAACTGGGCGGGACCGAACATGCCCTTGTGGAGGTCGGGCACGCCCCAGCCATAACGGGAGTCAACCACTTCGTCTTCAGCGGCCGTCCACCCCTTGCAGTTGTCATGGTGTGACGTCGACAACATGACCATGCGGACCTGGGTGGGATCCATGTCCTGATAACGCTGCATGAGAACGCCCATCGCACCGGAAACATGAGGAGCGGCCATGGACGTGCCCCCCTTCCAACCGTAGTCGTCGTTATTCTTGCCGTTTTCGGCCCCTTCATTCATACCTTTGGGAGAACGACGGTCGTTCGCACCTTTATCCTTGTCTTCTGCAACAGTCGAGTAAATGTCACGACCGGGAGCAGCAACAGTCCACCACTTGGCCTGACCTGCATAGTTCACGTCCCAAAGGGCATAGTCGCCCTGGCCAGCATTCTCCTCAATCAAAGCCGTCACGGCAAGCCAGTTGTTCTCAATTTCCGGATGGAAATACGGAGCATTGGCTCGATAATACGGGCTCGAATAATCCCAGTTGCCCGTCGTGAAGACCTGCACAGCTTTGTCTTTCTTGACGGCTTCATAAGCAGCGTCGACAATGGTCTTGCCAATTTTGTTTAAGGGCTTCTCTCCCTCAACGCCGCCCATCTTTTTGAAATAAGCGTACTCCCATTCGGTATTCGGATCGCCGACGACGACGCCGTTGATTTTGTTGAGCTCAACCTTCGGAGAAGCGTACATGAAGTTGGCCGAAGCCAGCTTGAGCTTGCTCAAGTCCCCCTTGAAGTCAGAGGGAATCACCTTGGAAACTTCTTTGCCTCCCTCTTCAACTTTCTGGACAAGAATCTTGACGTTGGAACCCCAACTGTTGTTGATGACCTTGGCGCCTGCGTTAACCAAAGCATCCCAACCGGCCTTGAAGAAGGTGTAATCCTGGAACGGACCGTAGTTGGCGTCGTCGGTCAAGTTGGTGTTGGCAACCGCGACCTTCGCGTCAAAGGCCACGCCGTGCATGCCGGTCTGACCGCCGTTACGACCGGCAGCCATGGTGCCCGTGCAATGGGTGCCATGGGAGTCATTGATCGTCGGGTCGTATTCACCGGTCGAAGTAAAACCCTCATCCTTGGTGCGCGCACCAAGATTGGCACTTTTATCAACCTTACCGTCCTTGTTGATGATGTGTTGCGGATAGCTGTTGCCTGTAGTGCCCCAATCGCCTTTAGTCTTGACAACCGTAATGCGACCGTCCTTCCACTCAATATGGTCGGAAACCACACCCGAGTCCATCACGCCGAGCTGGATGTCCTTGCCGGTGAAGCCAAGTGCGTAAGCCTCGGACGCCTTCATGGCACGAAGACCCCAGTCATTGTTGTATTCCTGGCTTTCCCAGGAGGCGGCATCACCAATCTTGCCCGCTTCCTTGTAATTGGCATCAACTGCCGCGGCGCCCGCCAGGCCGGAAAAAAGCATCCCGGCGACAGCAGCCGCGAGGATGGTCTTGGAAGGCTTCCCATGGGAAGCCTGCTTTTCATTGGTCACGACGTACTGCTGATGCACGGCGCTCCAAAGTGTCTTATAGATGTGATTCATGGTTGGTCCTTTATTATTACGGTGGAATACCGCACATGGAAGTATATGTAGAACACTCGGAAGCGACTAAGACGTTTTCCCTATACCTACACAACGCCCCCATTACCCACTCCCCCCATCAAAACAAAGAAAATACAAAATTTTCTTATATATCAATTGATTGTATAAGTCTCATATAACAACGCGTTTAATTTCGTCACGAGAACACTCTCTCAAAACTTCTCAAAGAAATGCGGCGAAACGGCCAGTTTACAATTTGAAATTGTATCGGTTTTATTTCGGATTTATACAAAAACATCGTTTTTACTTCAGCAATAGAACCAAGATGGAACCGATTGACGAAACTCCATGAACCACAAGTACATTTCTTTCAAACCGACAATCCGATTCTTTCAAACGTCTTCGAATCGCGCCGAGCCAACCAGGACCCGCACTCGAGGGCAACATAAACAACCCGAACCGGCGTTCAAAGTAAATCAACCCATAAAAACACCCTGTCCCCCTTTTGCAGCATGACTTTGAGGAGCAAAGAGCTCCCTCCCCACAAAGGACTAATCGTTTTCCTTAACGAAAAGTAGATTGCGGAAAAGAACCGTCCTGGAATCCTCCAAGCAAGACGGCGACACATGACAAAAAGCCCCTGAACTCATTTCACGGAGCTCAGGGGCTCTAGCTTTCATGGGCTTAAGTGTTCCATGCACCTCGGTGTCGTCCCGGCCTGAGAACATCCTCATTCATTCAAAGGCAGGCGCCTTCCGCTCCAACGGAAATCCATTGCCCATGGTGCATCACCATGCGTAGTTGCACCCACGTTTTCCCAATCTCACGAAAAGGGGAAACAAAAAAATCCCGGCCGGGATAATCCGGTCGGGATCCGTCGACGTGGAATCGACTCCGTACGGTCAGGAGGGAAGCTTGTTGTGGCAACCCGCCGACGTGCAGCTGTCGAACGTCTCCATGTGGTGGCAGCTGTAGCAGGCCGAAAGATGCGCCTTCTGGCGGTTCTTCAGGAAGTCCGGCGTGACCGGAATCGGATGGGCCTGGTGGCAGTTCGTGCACACGGGGAGCACCTTGGACTGGTGCGGATACTTGGCGTTGACGTCAAGGTACTTGTGAGGCTGGACGAGATTGCCGTCCTCATCCTCGACCTTGGGGGCCTTGGCAGCCAGATTCTCCAGGGTACCGCCGTGACACGCCAAACATTGTTCGGGGGTCGGTGCCTCGGCGGCGTAGGAGGAGAAGGCCGCCAAAGCCAGCCCCATGCCCAGGAGGGCGGCGGTGATGGCTTTGGTCATGCTCTTTGCTCCTATGGGTTACTTGGCGAAGGTCTTGCCGATGATGTAGGCCTGGACAAGACCGCGGGACAGACCGTGCATGCTGGAACCACCCGTGATTTCACCGGCGGCCATCAGGCCCGGGATCTTCTCGCCGAGGACGGTGAGGACGTTGCAGTCGCTGTCGACGCGGATGCCGCCGTAGCAGTCATGGAGCGTGACGGACGTCCAGGCGGCGTAGAACGGCGCCTTTTCGATCTTGTACTGGGGCTTCGGCTTGTCGAAGTCCGTGTCCTTGCCCGCTTCAACGAAGCCGTTGTAGCGCTTGACGGATTCGACGAGGACCTTCGGATCCATCTTGTACTTCATGTACGGGTTGGTGTTGATCTTCTGGACGAGTTCCTCGAGCGTGTCGGCCTTGAAGAAGTACTGCGGGTCGACGTGCGTGTCGTCGGTCTTCATCTTCTCACGCTTGACGCCTTCGCTGTCGAGAATGGCCCACTGGGGACCGGCCGACCAGTCGGGGCTCTGCGAGCCTTCGTTGACGGCCAGGGCGGCGTGGATGAAGTTGACCGGACGGTACTTCGTGCGCTTGACGTTGCGCCAATCGCCCGGGACGTACGGATGTTCCTTCATGTCGGGCCAGTACTCGGCGTTGGATTCCTCGAGCAGGCCGCGGGTCGTGTTGGAGGACCCGTAGTAGACCTGCGTGCCGGCGGCGGCGTCGACCTCGACGGTTTCGTCATAGAAGCGCTTGCCAACCTGGTTCACGACGATGGCGTTCTGCCAGTCGCGCAGAGGCACGCCGGTGTGCTTGATGAGCGGGAAGATCGGGGAGTGCTTGGACCAGGCGAGGTACGTGTCGCGGACACCGACCACGGCACCGCGGGTGACGCAGATCGGACGTTCCGTGAAGGCGCAGGCCATGCCCCAGAGCGTGCCGCCGACGGCGAGCGCAGCGACCGTGCCGGAACCGTCCTGGTAGGACCAGTCCTCCATGGCGACGCCGTATTCCTCGGTGAGGCGCGGGTCTTCGATGCGGCGGATCTCGACGTTGGCGGAGTAGCCGGCCGTGGCGAGGACAAGGTACTTCTTGGCGCGCACGGCGATGTTGGCCTTTTCAAGCTCGATGTTGCCGTCGTTGCGGAAGCTCTTGAGCTTCGTGCCGTCCGGGAGGATGTGCGGGTTGTAGTGGGCTTCGAGACCGATGACGCGGCCGGGCTTGCCGTCCTTGCCTTCCTCCTGGATGAGGCGGTCCATGTAGTAGTTGAGGCAGAACTTGACGCCCTGCTTGCGGGCGGCGTCTTCAAGAGGACGCATCAGGCCGGCGCCGGCCTTGCCGTTCGGGGATTCGAGACCGGCACCCTTGGTCCAGGCGAAGTGAAGTTCGCGGGGAGCGCCGAGGCCCGTGCCGAGGGCGCCGTCGTTATCGGGAGCCTTGTCGAGGAACGGGATACCGAGCTTGACGAGCCAGTCATAGGTCGGAACGGAGTTGTAGGCGATCTGGTAGGCCATCTCGCGGTCGTTGTAGCGGTATTCCGGATAACCGTTGTTGAGCACCACGGACCAGTCGGTGAGGTCCTTGAAGTACTGCTCGGGGCTGTCCTTGATGCCGTACTTCTTCTGGTGGGCCGTGCCGCCGCCCAGGGCCGTGTTGCCCATGGAGACGATGGCGTGGCCGCCGATGTCGTAGTTGCCGTCGATCACGATGACGGACAGGCCCTTTTCAGCAGCCTGGATGGCGGTCGGGATGCCGGCGGCACCGGCGCCGACGACGATGACGTCGGCTTCAAGGTCCCACTTGCCGGGGATCTTCTTGCTCGGTTCGGCGTGAACCTGGCCCATGCCGAGGAGCGTGCCCGCGACAGCGGTCGAACCGGCGATGAAATTACGGCGGGAGAGTTTGCTGGACATAACGGTTTCCTATCAGATCGTTATAAACATGGACCGCCCGTTTCGTCATGCGTCGACATTATCAGGCAGTCCGTGAAAAAGACGACAGTTGGTCATCTTGTCCAGCCAGTCTAAACATACTGTTCGAATTTCGATATAGGATAGAACCCTACCATTTCCACAAATTTCAATCAGGATTGCATTTTCTTTGACCGAAATATCAGTGACTTAAGACATTACGTACCTACTGCCGAGTACGATTCATGACTTAGTACGCATTTTAATTTCGTCAATCGCGATGATTAACCTCATTTATCACATAATCCCAAGACAGGAGTTTTCCACTAGAAGAAAAAGCGGAAATGCAAAATGACCTAAGGCAAAACGCCGTCCGTCTTTTACATTTCCGCCTTTCTTTATAGAAGTGCGCTATCGGTACGATAACAAGCGCCTAATGTGCGTCGGGATAAGGCCGTTCGAATTCGAGGAGCTTCTCCTTGAGTTCGAGTCCGAACGCGAAGCCCGTGAGGGAACCGTCGGCCCCGATCACGCGGTGGCACGGATAAAAGAGCGGGAGCGGGTTGGAGGCGAGCGCCCCGGCCACGGCCCGCGTGTACTTCGCACCACCCAGCATCGCGGCGAGTTCTCCATAGGTGCAGGTCCTGCCCTTCGGGACGCGTTCGCGGAGCGTTTCGAGGACGCTCTTCTGGAAGTCGCTCACTCGGAGCTCATGGGGGAACGGCGCCAGGGAGTTCTGATCCCCCTCGAGCCAGTCCTTGAGAAGGAGCTCGAACTCATGATCGTGCGGAAGGTCGGCCTGGCCGCCGAAAAGGCTCATCGAGACGATCAACCCGTTCTCGCGGGTGACCATGAGGTCGGTGCCGAAAAGATTGATGCGGAAGCGTTCGACATTGTGGGCCACTTCGTTTCC
>CAJMRV010000079.1 GCA_905215795.1 uncultured bacterium
CGCCGGTGCTCCCCAAGCACGCCCTGAAGATCCTCTTCGAGGACCGCCACCTGCGCGTCGTCGACAAGCCCTCCGGGCTGGCGAGCCACGGGGGCTCGGGCGTCAACCACGGCCTGATCGAGCGCCTGAGGGCCTCGCGTCCGGACCTCCCGATGCTCGAGCTCGCGCACCGTCTGGACCGCGACACGAGCGGCGTGCTCATCGTCGCCAAGACGAGGAAGGCGCTCGTGCGCCTGCACGCCATGATGAAGGAGGGGGAGATCGAGAAGCACTACAAGACGCTCGTCAAGGGCGACTGGGTGAACGAACGCGAGCACGTGCGCTTCCCGCTCACGCGCTACCTGCTCCCCTCGGGCGAGCGCCGCGTCAAGGTGGACCCCGAACAGGGCGCCCCCTCGCACTCGATCTTCACGCTCCTGCGCCGCTACGGCGACGTGAGCCTGCTCGACGTCGAACTCAAGACGGGCCGCACCCACCAGATCCGCGTGCATTCGCTGGGTTCCGGGTTCCCGCTCGTCGGCGACGAGAAGTACGGCGACTACGCCTTCAACCGGCTCTGCCAGATGGGCGCCCTCGGCGTCCCCCTGAAGCGCATGTTCCTGCACGCCTGGTGCCTGAAGTTCAAGCACCCGGTCACCAACGAGGACCTCGTCATCGAGGCGCCGCTCCCCGAGGAGCTCCAGCGCGTCGTCGACGCCCTCGAGGCACGCGAAGCCGGCAGGGAGAGCCGCGAATGAGCGCCTCCGGAGCCGCAAGCGGAGCCGACAAACGCTACCGCGGCCGCTTCGCACCGAGTCCCACGGGGCTCCTCCACGCCGGCAGCCTCGCCGCCGGCATGGCGAGCTGGCTCGACGCACGCGCCCACGACGGCGTGTGGATCGTGAGGATCGAGGACATCGATCCCCCGCGCGAAGTCGAGGGCGCCTCGGAGGCGATCCTCCACGCGCTCGACGTCTTCGGCATGGTCTCCGACGAACCCGTCATCTGGCAGCACGACCGCCACGAAGCCTACGAGGCGGCCCTCGTCGGGCTCGCCTCGAAGAACCGCGTCTACGGCTGCTCGTGCTCGAGGAAGGAGGCCCGCGCCGCCGCCCTCGCGCTCGGACTCCCCGAGAACGTCTATCCCGGCACGTGCCGCGGCACCCCCTGGAACGAAGGGCGCGCCGTGCGCTTCTTCGTCGGCCCCGGCACCGTCTCCTTCACGGACCGCTGGACGGGCCCCTACTCGCAGGACGTCGAACACGAGGTGGGCGACTTCGTCGTGCGCCGCGCCGACGGCCTCTGGGCCTACCAGCTCGCCGTCGTCGTCGACGACCTCTTCTCGGGGGTGAACCACGTCGTGCGCGGCGGGGACATGCTCGAGAACACCCCGCGCCAGATCCGCCTGATCGAGGCGCTCGGCGGCGAAGCACCCCGCTACATGCACGTCCCGCTCGTGCTCAACGACCGGGGCGAGAAGCTCTCCAAGCAGCAGGGCGCCCGCCCTCTCGACCTCTCCGATCCGCTCGGCGAGCTCGAACGCGCCTTCGTGCACCTCGGCTTCCCCGCGCTCGGCGCCGACTCGATCGACGCCTTCTGGAAGGCCGCCGTCCCGCTCTGGCGGGAACGCTTCCCCGGCCTCTGACCCCTCACACGCCCGCGACTACGCGCGCAGGGCTCGAAAAAACATCCCGTCACGGCCCCCGGCCCGCCCTGCAGGCGATCCGGGGGCTTTTCCATGCCCGGAGCATGACCATTCCCCCTCACGTGAAGTAACTAGACGGCATCCCGCATTCAGCCTAAGACAAACACACTAGTATTTACCCCCAGAATGTGTTTTAAAGCACAGACAAAACCCGCGGAGTCGCTGACAATAGAAGACGTGGAACGGATTGCGCCGCCTCGGAACCGTCATGACCGGACGGTCCCGGAGCAAACCGCGCGTCCGGTCATCCGAGACCAACCTGCCGGCGGAGCACGCCGCCCCGCCGGATTCATTAGGAGTGAAACCATGACTACTCGTCGTCAGTTCCTGACCACGTCCGCCCTCGCCGGCGCCGCCGCGCTCGTCGCGAGCCCCAGCTTCGCCGAGGTCCACAGCGACCTCCCCAAGAAGTGGGACAAGACCGTCGACATCATCATCATCGGCACCGGCTTCGCCGGCTGCTCGGCCGCCCTTCAGGCCGCCAGCGAAGGTGAGAAGTCCATCCTTCTGCTCGACAAGATGCCCATGCCCGGCGGCAACTCGATGATCAACGGCGGCGACCTCACCGCGGCCGGCACCGACATGCAGGCCAAGCTCGGCATCAAGGACAACGCCGACATCCTCTACCAGGACATGCTCAAGGCGGGCGGCTACATCAACCACCGCGAACTCGCCCGCAAGGTCGCCGATGAAAGCCTCGCCAACTACGAATGGTGCCGCGACTTCGTCGGCGTCAAGTTCGGCCGCGTCAACTACCACGGTGGTCACTCCGTGAAGCGCTCCCACCAGGCCGTCGAGCTCTCCGGCGCCGGCATCGTCGTGCCGATGCTCAAGAAGCTCGCCACGTTCGGCATCAAGCCGCAGCTCAAGACGAAGGTCGAAGAGCTCTACATGGTCCACAACGAAGTGGTCGGCGTGAAGGTCCGCGAAGGCTACGTCTTCGGCAAGGAGGATTCCGGCGTCGTGAAGAACTACCGCGCCCTCAAGGGCGTGATCATCGCCTCGGGCGGCTTCTCCAACGGCGTGAAGATGCGCCAGATCCACGACCCGCGCCTCGACGAACGCTTCACCAGCACGAACCAGCCCGGCACCACCGGCGAAATGATCCAGGCCGCCCAGATGATCGGCGCCGCCGACGTCCAGATGGACTGGATCCAGCTCGGGCCCTGGACCTCGCCTGACGAACAGGGCTTCGGCCAGGTCCCGCAGTTCTGCGAACGCATCATCGGCTACGGCCTGATGGTCGACCCGGCCACCGGCAAGCGCTTCTTCAAGGAGACCGGCAACCGCAAGGAACGTGCCGACGCCATCATCCAGGTGGGCCACCCCGTCCTGATCCTCGCCGACGAGAAGAACACCAAGGCCATGGTCGCCGACAAGACGCTCCAGGCCGGCCTCGCCAACGGCGCGATCAAGAAGTTCGACACGCCCGAAGAGATCGCCAAGTACTACAAGATGCCCGAAAAGGCCTTCATCGACCAGCTCAACCTCTGGAACAGCTACGTCGAGAAGAAGCTCGAGCATGACCCCGATCTCGACTGCATGATCTTCAAGGACGCCGTCCCCAACATCCATCCGCCGTACTACGTCGCCCGCCTCTGGCCGCGCGTGCACCACACGATGGGTGGCCTGTGCATCAACAAGTACGCCCAGGTCCTCAACGCCCGCCTCGTGCCGATCAAGCACCTCTATGCCGCCGGCGAAGCCACGGGCGGTGTGCACGGCATGGTGCGCCTGGGTTCCGTCGCCGGTGCGGACTGCATCACGTTCGGTCGTGAAGCCGCCCGCCAGTGCGTGAAGAACAAGGCCGACAAGATCTGAGGAACGACCTCGTGAGCGGAACGGGCCCCTTGGTCCGCTCCGCCTGACCCGACAGACGAAAAGCCCTTCCGGTTCACACCGGAAGGGCTTTTTGCATGAGTGTCGGATCGGCGGCACTTCCCCGGAGGGAAGCGCTTTCCTCCTCGTCAGTGATGGAGGCGGTGCGCCTCGATCGCCGCGTCGAGGGCGGCCTCTTCGGCGGCGTCCTCTTCGGCGTCCGCTTCGGAGTCGCCCGTGAGACCGTTGGAGCTCAGCACCGAGAGGAAGCTCGGGACGACCACGTCGTCGTTGCCGAGCGCCTCCACGCCGTCGGTGTCCTCGACGGCGAGCACCTTGATCTCGAACTGGAGCGCCCAGCCCGCGTACGGGTGGTTGGGCTCGAGCACGGCGTAGCCCTCGGCCACGTCGGTCACGTACCAGCGGCGGCCGTCGTCCTCGGCGCCGGGGACCTTCTCGAAGACGAGCCCCGGGACGATCGCGTCGGGATCGTCGCCGAGTTCGCGCAGGGGCACCATCCTGATCGCGTCGGAGTCATACTCGCCGAAGGCCTCCTCGGGTTCGAGCTTGATGAAGAAGCCCTCGCCGGGGAAACGGCCCTCAAGGGCCTTCTCAAGCTTGGGGAAGATGTCGCCGTGGCCGTGCAGGTACTGGATGCCTTCGGGACCGGTCTCCTCGAGGACCTTGCCGGACATGTCGGCTATGCGGACCGAAAGGGTGACGAGACTGTCGTTTTTTACAGCTGATGCCATGGATTCATACCTCTGAGTCGGCCAGTTCGGGCCAGCGGCGTCCTTCGGGACGCGCGCCGAGCACCGCCAGAGCGGCCGACAGAATCAGGAAAAAGGGAGGGAACACCGCGCAGGCGGCCCAGCCGCCGGGACGCCCCCGGTCATGGAGGCGGCGCACGGTGGCCGAAAAAAGCCACCACATCAGGAGGATCGAGAGGACGGGCTCGACGACGCCGAAGAGCGCGACGACCACGAAGTCGGGCGCGTCGGCGGCCTGCAGGAGCCCGTCGAGGCCCTCGAGCGTGAACTCGAGGAGCACGGAGAGGACGACGACGGCCGAGAGCTGGCGGATGTAGGGTCCGCGTCCCTCCCTCGCGTCGAGCACCCAGAGGGGCCTCAAGCTGTCTCGGAGCGCCGCGAGGCGCCCGTCCGGAAAGCCCGGCGTCATCCTTCCTCCTCCTTGACGTGCGGGGCGCGCGGAAGGTTCCGCACGCCGCCGGTGAAACCTCATTTTAGAGGGATTTCACCGATCGGGAAAGGGCGCGCAGGACGCGCCCTCCCCTGAAACGGAAAAAGCAGTGCGGATGCACTGCTTTTTTCCTGTCCACCGACGCGGGGGCGATCAGCGGAGCTGTTCAGCCAGGAGCGTCAGGATGCGCTTGGCGACGCCCGTTTCATCGGGACCGCCGTCGGCACCGAGGACCTTCACGCCGGTGCGGCCCTGCTCGTCGACGAGCTGGATGCGGTACTGCGGAACGTCGATCGGCTTGTCGGACTTGAAGACCTTCTCGAAGACGCCGCGCTGGGACTTGACGTGCTCCTCGTAGGTCGGGTCGAGGTAGCTCACCAGGTAGTAGCCGGCGCTGCGGTCACGGTCGGCGAGGTCGAAGCCCATGCGGTCGACCACGAGGCCCATCGTGCGCCAGGCGCGGTCGAAGGGTTCGTTGATCGTGAGCGCGGTGATATTGCCTTCGGCGTCCTTGGCGACGTCGCTCAGGGCGACGGCCGGGGTCACGTCGGCGACCGGGAGGTCCTTGGCGTGTTCCTCGACGGTGCGGCGGATCTGCGGGTTGAATTCGTTTTCGATGCGCACGGCCATGCGGCGGAGCATCTCAACCTCGAGCATCGGATCGGCAGGCCCCGGAACCCACTTGGAGGTCTCCTTGTCCGAGCCGGTGAGCACCTCGAGCATGGAGCGGTGCGTCACGAAGACGTCGCTCGTGCCGTCGGGGTTGCGTTCGACGCGGCAGCGGTAGGAGTCACGCTCGCCGGTGGAGTAGGCGAAGTCGATGACCTTGCCCAGGGTCTGGCGGATGATGTCCTGCGGGAGCTTGGCCTTGTTCTCGGCCCAGCCCGTCTCGAGGTAGCCCGTGCGGGCGTTCTCGGAGGCGATCGAAAGGCCCTGCGAGGACCAGAAGTCCTGGATGACCGGCCAGAGCTGGGAGGCGTCCTCGTTGACGCGCAGCCAGCGGACGTTGCCGTCCTTCATGAGCTTGGCGATCTCGGTGCGCTGAACGACCTTGCCCTGTTCCTGGACGACCTTGCCGACGGCGGCGAGGCGCGCGGCTTCGGCGTTGGCGCTGGCCACGCCGAGGCGGGAGGGCACTTCGAAGCGGTTGTCCACGGGAAGCTGGGCGAGATTGGGCGGGATCTCGAGGTTGCTTTCCGAGGCCGCGGAGTCGTAGTGGACCTTGTCCTCATTGAAGTTGATGCCGAGCGAAGAACATCCCGCGAGAGCGAGCGCGGCGGGACAAATGGCCGCAAGGCGTAAGAGACGCTTGTTCATGAAAACAGTCCTTTCAAATATGGGTGCGTTGTTCTTTTCCACGGCGGTTTGGTCGGACCGCCGCATAAATAAAGGAGGATGGAGGAAGTTTAGCAAATAAACACCACGGACGTTAGGCACCCATGGGTTTTCGCCATGCTATGCGCGCGACGAAGGTGCGTCCCTCGGTCTCGCATTCCTCATAAGCGACGAGGTCGGCTTCCGGCGGCATCAGGCGGTAGAGTTCGCCCGGCTCGAGGAAGTGTTCCGGGCGCCTCGGGTGCCCCCAGCGCTCCGTGTTGGCGCGCGTGAAGGTCTCCATGATGAAGAGGCCGCCCGGGGCGAGGCTCTCGAAATAGAGCGGGAAGTGCTCGCGGTGCAGGTAGCTCGTCACGACGATCCCGGCGAAGGCGTCCTTTTCAAAGGGCCATGGGCCCTCCTCGAGGTCGGCCGTGACGATCCTCACGTTCGGGAGGTCCGAAAGGGACGCCACCTGGCGCGTGTCGATGTCGCAGGCAACAACCTCCCGGCCCGAGAGCGCGAGGAAGCCCGTGTGCCGGCCCGAGCCGCAGGCAAGGTCGAGGACCGGTCCCGGCGGGACCTCGCGGATCCACCGGAGCACCCAGGGGGTCGGCCTCTGGCAGTAACTCGTGGCTCTGGCGTCGAAAGTCATGGATTCGTTCCTCCTTGTTGTGGATTGCCCTCTCCCTTCGAAAGCGCTTCGAGGACGCCCCCGAGGAAGGGTTCGAGCACGGGCGACTCCCAGACAGGGCGCAGCCCCTCGGGGAGTGGCGGCTGGCAGCCCGGTCCCGGACGGTCCGACTCGAGCCGGTGGAAGTCCGAGCCGGTGCTCGCAAGGAGCGAGGCGCTCCGGGCGACGCGGGCGTAGAAGTCGGTGCACTTGGGGTGCTGGGAGCCCGAACTCACCTCGATGCCGTCCCCGCCGGCGGCGCGGAACGCCTCGATCATGGCGTCGTGCTCGGCCGTGCAGGAGAAGCGGTAGCGTCCCGGGTGGGCGAGCACGATGATGCCGCCCGCCTCGTGGGCCACCTCGACGCCCTCGCGGATGTCGGGCCAGCCGAGGTCGACGAAGCAGGGCTTGCCGTTGCCGATGTAGCGCTCGAAAGCCTCGTTCCTGTCGCCGACGACCCCCATTTCAAGGAGCGCCGAGGCGATGTGGGAGCGCGACATGACGGCGGCGTTCCCGGCGATCTTCTCGGCGAGGGCGACGACGCCCGTGAGGCCGATCGCGCGGAAGCGCTCGTCGAAGCACTTCGAGCGGAGGCGACGGAGCTCGCGCTGGCGCGCGAGGAAGTCGCGCATCGCCGGGGCTTTGGTGTCGAAGCCCAGGGCGACGAGGTGGATCCCCGTCGAGGCGTAGCGGCAGGAGAGTTCGGTGCCGGGGACGAAGGCGATGCCCAGTCGGGCCGCCCTTTCGGAGGCGCGCTCGACGCCGGCCACGGTGTCGTGGTCGGTGAGCGCGAGCGCGCCCACGCCGCGCTCATGGGCGAGGTCCATGAGCGCCTCCGGGGCGAGTTCCCCGTCGGAGGCGTTCGAATGCATGTGGAAGTCGACGTGCAGCATGGCGGGTGTTTGAGGGTCGTTCGTGGATGGGATGGCCTCTAGTCTACTCGGTGCGGGGCCCTCCTGGGCGCAGCCGTGCGCTCGGACTCGGGAAATTCAGTAAAATGACGGACATCATCAACTGTTCATGACAAGGAAGTCTTTCCAAAATGTCCGACGCTCTTCTGAAA
>CAJMRV010000080.1 GCA_905215795.1 uncultured bacterium
TCGTCGACCAGCGCTCCGGCGCCTGCGCACAGGGCACGCTCGACGCCTTCATCCAGAAGAATCTCTGAGCCCCGACTAGATAAAATCAAGAAAGGCGAGTACCATATCACTCGCCTTTTTTGTTATCGGCGGACCCTGGTTCCGACGCCCCCGACCCTAGCGGGGCGCCGCCTCCCGACCCCGGCCACCCCCGCCAGAAGCGCGGGACGCGCGGCCGAGCGTCCGCCCTCCGGACGCTCCCTTCCGAGCCCTCCGGCCCATCCGGACACCTTCCCCCCAGACGCACCTCCATCCATCCGCCCACCCGTCGGAACCGCCGAACGGAGGCGGAGCCGTGACGCGCAACCACATCCATCCCGCGGGGACGCGTGCCCGAGCACCCACCTTCAACCCACTTTCCTCCAGAAATCCGAGCAGGACTATGCATTTATCCGACCTCAAGTCGCTCCACATCACCGAACTCCTCGACATGGCCTACGCCCTCGACGTGGACAACGCCCAACGCATGCGCAAGCAGGAACTCATGTTCGCCATCCTCAAGAAGAAGGCGAAAGCCGGCGAGCAGATCTTCGGCGACGGCACCCTCGAGGTGCTCCCCGACGGATTCGGCTTCCTGAGGAGCCCCGACACGTCCTACCTCGCCAGCGCCGACGACATCTACATCTCCCCCTCGCAGATCCGCCGCTTCAACCTGCACACCGGCGACTCGATCGAGGGCGAGGTCCGCATCCCCAAGGACGGTGAACGCTACTTCGCCCTGGTGCGCGTCGACACGATCAACGGTCTCGAACCCGCCGCGGTCAAGCACCGCATGCTCTTCGAGAACCTCACGCCGCTCTTCCCGACCGAGCACCTCAAGCTCGAGCGCGACATGCGCGGCGACGAGAACATCACGGGCCGCATCATCGACATGATCGCCCCGATCGGCAAGGGCCAGCGCGCCCTGCTCGTGGCGCCCCCGAAGTCGGGCAAGACCGTGCTCATGCAGCACATCGCCCACGCCATCACGGCCAACCATCCGGACTGCACGCTCTTCGTGCTCCTGATCGACGAACGCCCCGAGGAAGTCACCGAAATGCAGCGCTCCGTGAGGGCCGAGGTCGTCGCCTCGACCTTCGACGAACCGCCCACGCGCCACGTCCAGGTCGCCGAAATGGTGATCGAGAAAGCGAAGCGCCTCGCCGAGAGCAAGCGCGACGTCGTGATCCTGCTCGACTCGATCACCCGTCTGGCACGCGCCTACAACACCGTCATCCCGAGCTCCGGCAAGGTCCTCACGGGCGGTGTGGACGCCAACGCCCTGCAGCGCCCCAAGCGCATCTTCGGCGCCGCCCGCAACCTCGAGGAGGGCGGCTCCCTCACGATCATCGGCACCGCGCTCGTCGACACCGGCTCGCGCATGGACGACGTGATCTACGAAGAGTTCAAGGGCACCGGCAACAATGAAATCCACCTCGAACGCCGCATGGCCGAGAAGCGCGTCTACCCGGCCATCAACCTCAAGCGCTCGGGCACCCGCCGCGAAGAGCTCCTGCTCCCGCCCGACGTGCTCCAGAAGGTCTGGGTGCTCCGCAAGTTCCTCTACGACATGGACGAAATCGACGCGATGGAGTTCATCCTCGACAAGATGAAGAACACGAAGACCAACGACGAGTTCTTCGAACTCATGAAGCGCTGATTCCCGGAAAGGGAACGCGCCTCAGGCCCGAAGGCCCGGGAAGCCGATGCTCCCGGGCCTTTTCCGTGCCCGAAACCCTTTCGTTGCACCCACGAACGTTTCCCTCCCTCCCCTTCCACCACGGGAGCCGGAGGGATTTCGTTGCACCGACCAACATTCCATGGGCGGCCACCGTTCTCCCCTGCATCGATGGCGCCCTGCGACTGAAACCCGTGTCCGGGAAAACCGGACGGGCATAGGTATCAACCCTTGTAAGACTAGCCAGGGCGGCCTCATCGAGGCATCCTTTCCTGTGACCCGCCGCGCCGGGGACGCCGACCACGCCTCCCGCACGCGCGCGCAAGACCAACCAGAAAAGAAAGAGAGGTCCCCTCATGACCGGCATCATCATCGGCATCCTCACGATCATCGTCGTGGGGTACGCCATCATCAAGGGGCGCTACGCCCCCATGGTCCTCTTCACGAGCGGCGTGTTCATGCTCGTGTGCTCGATCCTCCTCCACACGGGGACCTTCCTCCCCGCCAAGGCGCTCCCGACGGGCAACGCCTACCTCGACGTCGTCGAGTTCCTGCGCTACATGTTCGCCAACCGCCTCTCCGGCCTCGGCCTGATCATCATGGTCATGGTGGGCTTCGCCTCCTACATGACCCACATCGGCGCCAACGACGCCTTCGTCAACATCGCCGTCAAGCCGCTCTCCTCGATCAAGAGTCCCTACGCGCTCGTCTTCGTGGCGTTCCTGCTCGGCAAGGCCGTCTCCATGGTGATCACCTCGGCGGTCGGCCTGGGCGTGCTCTGCCTTGCGTTGATGGGACCCGCGCTCGTCGCGCTCGGCATGAACCGCAAGGCCGTCGGGGCCGTCTTCGCCACGGCGGGGGCCGCCTCGCTCGTGCTGATCGGCGGCTCGACCGCGGCCGCGGCGAAGGCCTCCTCGCTCTCGATCCTCGACTACGTCTTCCTCTACAAAATCCCGGCGGGCCTGCCCGTCGTCATCGCCATGGGCCTCGCGCACGTCTTCTGGCAGCGCTGGCTCGACCGCCGCGAAGGCTGGGTCTGCTCCGAGCACGTCGGCGAACGCCTCGTCTTCGAGGAGAGCGTCAAGGCCCCCTCGAAGAAGGCCCCCGCGATCTACGCCGTCCTCCCGTTCACCCCGATGATCTTCGTGGTGCTCTTCAGCCGCTACGGCATCGAATCGATCAAGCTCAACATCACCACGTGCATGCTCCTCTGCGTAATCGTGGGGATGCTCTTCGAGGCGGTCCGCCACCGCTTCGCCTTCGCGCCGCTCGCCGAAGGCCTCAAGGCCTTCCTCCAGGCGATGGGCAAGGCCCTCTCCGGGGTCGTCGCCCTCGTGATCGCCGCGGGCGTCTTCGCCGAAGGCTTCAAGGCGCTCGGCATGCTCGACGCGATCGTCGACCTGGCCACCCACGTGGGCGCCGGCGCCGCGGGCATGTCGCTCCTCTTCGTCGCGATCACGGTCGCCATCACGATCATCTCCGGCTCGAACGGCGCGTCCTTCTACCCGCTCGTCGAGATGGTCCCGAAGATCGCCCGCGACATGGGCGTCAACCCCGTCTCGCTCGTCCTGCCGATGCACCAGGCGAGCACCATGGCGCGTCCGCTCTCGCCCGTCGCCGGCGTCGTGATCGCCGTCTCGGGCATGCTCAAGATGAACCCCTTCGAGCTCATCAAGCGTTCGAGCGTGCCCTGCATCGTGGGCCTCGTCACCCACCAGATCGTCGTCTTCTGGCTCGCCTACTGAGGACGCCGAGACGACACAAACGACCCAACCCCCAAGACCAACCTCAACCCTCCAACCCGACAAGGAAACCCTCATGTCCGACAAAGACCTCAACGCACCCACCTGGCAGATGAACGACGCTTACGGCGACATCGGATCGCCCCGCTGGAACGACTCCCTCGAACGCTTCCGCGCCCACGTCGAGGCGCTCGCATCGATCCCCGTCGAGGAGGCCTCGCTCGCCCGTGCCTGGCGCCACGTCGACGAAGCGACCACGATCCTGAGCTCCCTGCAGTGCTTCGTGAAGTGCACAGGGGCGAAGGACCAGACCGACACGCGCATCGCCCCGACGATGGCCGCGCTCGCCGCGGAGAACGCCCGTCTGGCCGCCGCCTCACGTCCGTTCCTCGACGCGATCCTCGCGCTCCCCGCGGAAAGCCCCGTGCTCCGCGAAGCCCCGGTGAGCGACTGGGCGTTTGAATTCAAGGAGAAGCGCACCCACTGGGAGCGCGCCCTCGCCCCGGCGGACGCCGCCTGGTGGTCCGAACTCAAGGTGCGGATCATCTCCACGCTCAACTACAACTACAAGGCCCTCCAGAAGCAGGCCACCTTCAAGGCGCTCGACGGCGAAGGCAATGAAGTGAACGTGGGCCCGGCCCGCCTGATGACGATCCTCAAGGGCGACCCCGACATGGTGCTCCGCCGCAACGCCGTCGAAGGGATCCGCCGCGGCTACGGCGGCCTCGCCTCCCTCTTCGCGGACAACCTGAACACCCTCAACGGTCTGCGCCACATCGCCTTCAAGAAGGCCGGCACGACCCAGCTGGATGCCTCGCTCGCCCAGAACCGCATGAGCCGCGCGGCCCTCGACGCGATGAAGGCCGCCATCGAGGCGAACATCGACGTGATCCGCGAGTCGAACACGCTGCGCGCCCCGTTCTTCGGGAGCGGGAGGCTCGCCTTCGAGGACCTGCTCGCCGAACCGCCCGCGGGCGGCGAAGGCGCCCCGGCCGCTCCGAAGATCCCCTACGACGAAGGGATCGCGATCGCCAAGAAGTCCCTCGGGAAGGTCAATCCCGAGATGGCCGACTTCATCGACCTCCTGCTTGAAAAGGGCTGGGTCGAAGCGGAGATGGACGACAAGAAGGTGGGCGGCGCCTTCTATTCGCGCTTCAACGAATTCAAGATCCCACGCGTCTTCTCGACCTACGTGGGCACGATCCACTCCGTGCAGCAGCAGGCCCACGAAATGGGCCACGCCTTCCACTACTGGAAGATCCGCGACCTGCCCGTCGTCCAGACCGAATTCCCGATGACGCTCACCGAAACGGCGAGCACGTTCAACGAAGCGGTCGTGCGCCACGACCTCCTTGAAGAGGCCGCTCCGGAAAAGCGCTTCGAGATGCTCTGGCAGGAAGTGAAAAGCATGTCGAACATGCTCCTGAACATCATGGCCCGCCACGAGTTCGAACTCCTCTTCCTCGAACGCCTCGAAAAGGGCTACGTCAATGCGGAGACCTGCTGCGAACTCATGAACGAGGCCTGGCGCAAGTGGTACGGCGACTCGGCCACCGAGGACACCTACCTCTGGGCGCACAAGCTGCACTTCTACAAGGCCGACCAGCTCGTCTACAACTACCCCTACACAGTGGGCTACCTGATGAGCCAGGCCCTGATGCGCGAGTACCTCGAGCGCGGTGAGGCTTTCTACCCGTTCTACATCGAACTCCTGCGCGACACGGGCCGCATGTCCGTCGACGACCTGATCCGCAAGCACTTCAAGGCCGATCCGACCGACACCGCCTTCTGGCAGAAGGCGATCGACCAGGCGCTCTGCGTGATGCCCGAGTTCCGCGAACTCGCCCGCAAGGCCGCCCGGGAGATCAACAAAAAGTAAGCGGGCATGGAAAAGGGCGCCCCGAGGGGCGCCCGTCATGAGCTTCCAAGAGGAGGCGCCGACCCGGGGTCAGGCGCCTCTTTTCATTTCCGCCGTCCTCAGAAGAGACCGCGGCGCGTCACGCCGTAGGCCTTCATCGCCGAGAGCGGGGTCGCGCTCACGACCGGACCGAGGATGCCCTGGTGGCGCTTGAAGCCGAAGCGCAGCGCACGCTCGACGATCGAGCGGGCCTCCGCCTCGGGAACGCCCTCGACGTCCTTGACGGAACGGTTCGAGAGGAAGGCCGTCATCACCTTCTCGATGGTGTCGTAGGGCGGCAGCGAGTCGCTGTCCTTCTGGTCCTCGCGGAGTTCCGCGCTCGGGGCGCGCTCGAGGATCACCGAGGGGATGACGTCGCGGCCCGCAGCGGCGTTCCTCGCGCGGCAGAGCGCATAGACGTCGCTCTTCCAGAGGTCGATCAACGGGGCGAAGCCGCCCGTCAGGTCGCCGTAGAGGGTGCCGTAGCCCATGGCCGACTCGGCCTTGTTGCTCGTGCAGAGGAGGAGTTCGCCGTTCTTGTTCGCCACGCCCATCAAAAGGAGGCCGCGGATGCGGGCCTGCACGTTCTCCTCGGCGACGTCCCAGGCGCGCCCGCCGAAGACGGGTTCGAGCGTGGAGAGCGCCGCCTCGAACATCGGCTCGATCGAGAGGCGTTCGGACTTCACGCCGAAGGCCTCGAGCAGACGGGCCGCACCCTCGTCGCTCACATCGGAGGTGAAGCGGGAGGGAAGCAGGACGGCGCGCACGCGGTCGGCGCCGATCGCGTCGCAGGCGAGCGCGAGCACGAGGGCGGAGTCCACACCGCCCGAGACGCCGACGACGACGCCCTTGATGCGGTTCTTCCCGACGTAGTCCCTCACGGCGACGCGGAGCGCCTCGTAGCGCTCGTCGACCGTCTTTTCAGGCGCCCCCGGCTGGGAGACGACGCATTCGACGTCGCGCCAGCCGATCTTTTCGTCGCGCTCGAGACGCACCCTCATGGCGCCCGCATGGAACGGACGCAGGAGCTTCTGATAGGCCCCGAAGACGAAGCCGGTGTCGCCCGAGTAGACCTGTTCGTCGAGGCCGCCCGCGATGCCCGCCGAGAGCGTGGGCTCGCCCGGGGCGGCCTTGCGGCGGACCTGGGCGGAGGCGAAGCGGTTGAAGTCAAGGCGCATGGCCCCCTCGGGAATGGTGCGGCCCCAGCCGAAGGTCATCCCCTCGAGACGGAGCACGCCGTTTTCGACGGCGGCCTCGGCGTCGGTCTTCGTGTTGGTGGTGAAGAGGACCTGCGGGCCCACGCAGAAGACGAGGCTGCGGTTGGGACGCGCAAGGAGCGCGTTCCCGAGGCGGATCACCTCGTCGCGCAGACGCTCGGAGACGTCCGGGTTCATGAGGGCCTCGAGGCCGAGCACGCCTTCGAGCGCGCCGAGCGGCACGACGACGAGTTCGTGGACCGAACGGTCCTTGTTCTCCACGGCCTCGACGAGCTCGAGGAAGGCCCTGGCGTTGTTCTCATAATCGCCCGTGACGGGGCTGGGCTGGGGAAGGATCACGTCGAGCACGGTTTGTTCACTCCATAGGGAATCAGGGTTGTGTTTCTGAGAGATTACCGCAAACGGCGGCCGACAAAAAGCGGAGGACCGCCCGGGGACGGAACTCCGCTTGAAGACGGTGCCGGAAGAAACGGTCCGTCAGAACGAGGTGTTCATGAAGCCCTCGCGCTCGTACTGGGCGCGCGGGAGGTACTTCTGGATGGTCTTCATCACGACGTCGTCGTCGGTGCTGCAGACCTCGATCTTCTTGAAGCCGGCCTCCTTGAGGCGGCGGATGATGCGGGGGTGCAGCGTCACGGCCACGCCGTTGACGACCCACTCGCGGGCGCCCGGCACCACGCGAAGCGCGCGGAAGAAGGCGTCCACGGCGTCGCTCGAGGTGAGGTAGACGATCGGCGAGGGCCCCATCATGGCGCGCGAGAGGTCGCGGCGCTGCTGGGGGTTGAGTTCGATCGGCACGCGCACGTAGGCGCAGTACGTCACGACGTCGGTGCCCATCTCGCGGAACTTCCCGGGGAGGTATTCACGCCCGGTCTGGCCGCGCAGGAAGAGCACCCTCGAGGGGGCGCCGCGCTCGCGGATGAGCTCCCAGAGCGCCTCGCTCCCGGAGTTGACGGCGTCGCAGGCCGGCGCGACGAGCTTGACGTCCTCGCCCCAGGCGGTGCGGATCACGCGGGCCGTGCCCTCGCCCACCGTGGCGAGCGTGATGTGCTCAGGCCACTTGTCGACCCAGTGGGCCACGGCCGCGACGGCGGCCGGGGACGGGATCACGACCAGCTCCACGTCGGCGAGGTTGGAAAGGCGCTCCTC
>CAJMRV010000081.1 GCA_905215795.1 uncultured bacterium
TTCGTGCCGGGAACCGGAAGGTCGCCCCGTACCGCACAGACGCAGGAAGCCAAATGGTCATGCAGAGCACCGAACCGTGGCGGGCGCCCTCGCGCCAACACCGGATGGTCTCATCAGGGGCGTCCCCGTCGGGCAGGTCGGAGTTCTCCCAGGCGATCTTCCCGAGGTAAAAGAGCGAGGACCATTCCCCGGCCTTCAGGGCCGCCTCGAAGCAGTGGCGCGCCATCGCGTAGTCCTCGGGCAGGTCTTCTCCCATGTAGTAGGTGACGCCGAGGTTGTAGAGCCCCTGGGGATGACCGGCACGGGCGCAGGTACGGCACCAGAAGAGGGCCTTCTCCATGTCGCGCTCGAGGACGTCGCCCTCCTCGTAGAGGTAGGAAAGGAGGAACTGGGCCTCCAGGTAGCCCGCACGGGCGGCCTTGAGGAGCATCTCCTCGCCCTTGACGGGGTCGACGGGATAGTTCCTCGCGCCCTTTAAAAGACAGCAGCCGACCTGATAGGAGGCTTCGTTCGAGCCGCCCGCGACGCCCTTTTCCAGGCATTCGTGGGCGAGCGCGTCGTCGACCGGCAGGCCGCCCACGCCGTCGTGGTGGATGTCGGAGAGGCGCACCCAGGCATCGGGTTCACGGTCCGCGACGCTCCCGTAGAGCTCGACCGCACGGCGCACGTCGAGCTCGACGCCTTCGCCGCGCACGTACATGTCGGCCAGGTCGTAGATCCCCACCGGGTCGCCGAGCTCGGCCGCCCGGGAGATCCACTTCAGTGCCTCCGCGACGTCCGGTTCCGTGCCGTCGCCCTGGATATAGAGCATCCCGAGGTTCGTCATCGCGGGGGCGTAGCCGCCCGCGGAGGCCTCGTAGTAGTAGGCGAAGGCCTTCTTCGGATCATGCGGGACGAGCATCCCGTCGTCGTATATCTGTCCCAGGGCATAGGCCGCCCTCGCCTCGCCGTGGAGCGCCGCCTTCTCAAGCCAGTAGCGGCCGCGCTCGACGTCGCGCTCGATCTGCTCGCCGATCAGACAGGCCATGCCGAGCCGCTCCATGGCACGGGTGTCCCCTCCATTGGCGAGGCGGCGCAGCTCCTCCACGTCGGTGGGGAGGTCTTCGTCGGCCGGCGGATTGATGGGGGCGATGGTCATGGAAACTCCGGGAATGTCGATGGCCGCCGGCGGAGATGCGTCGCCGGCGCGGGACGCGGGGCGCTCCGTGCCGCACCTGGGGGAACGGAGCGCCGACCCCTTCATTGTGCACCAGTCCGCACGCGGATGCGAGGCGGCGGCGCGGGGAGCAGGCATGAGAAAGGGGACGCCCGGTCCTCCCGGAACGTCCCCCCGATTCCATTTCAGTCTCAATTGAGTCGGCGGCGCCGTGCGGCGTGCTCGTCCTCTTCGTCGGGCGCCTCGGCCTGACGGGGACCGTAGTGGCCGTCGTGACCACCGTTGCCGCCATGGCCGTCCTGGCCCTGATGATCCTCACCGGAGAAGCCGGCGAGGCCGTGGCGTTCGGCGATCTTCTTCATCATGGCCTCGACCGCCTCCATGTCGTCGACCAACGCGTCCCAGGCCTCGAAGAGGAGCGCCAGGCACTCGGCGTCGTCGCCCGCGGCACGACCCTCGAGGATTGCACGGGCGAGCACGACCTTCGCCTCGCCGCACTCCTCGGAGGCGCTCATGGCGATGGCGCGGCGGATGAGCTTCAGGCCGCGTTCGGGGTCCTTCGGCGCGGTGTAGCCGGTGTCGTCGGTGCCGCCCTCGAAGAGGAGCACGCCGTAGTCGGCCATCGCCTCGGGCTCGGTGTTGATGAGGGGCGTCCAGAACTGGACGGCCTTCCGGAAGTCGCGGGTGCCCTCTTCAAAGGGGTCGCGGAAGAAGAGCTCGCCCAAGGAGGCCATCGCGCGGTTGACGCCGCGCTGGACGGCCGCCTCGAAGTATTCGCGGGCGCGCTCGATGTTCTGGACGACGCCGTAGCCGCGGCGGTAGCAGAGGCCCAGGTAGTAGAACGCCTCGGGCTGTTCGGCCGCCGCAGCGGACTCGAAGGCCTCGACGCCGCGTTCGATGTCCTTCTCCACGCCCACGCCGAAGGCGTAGTCGTAGGCGATCTTGACGAGGGCCTCCTTCATGCCGAGTTCATAGGCCTTGAGAAGCCACTTGTGCCCCTCGGCGAAGTCGGTCTCGACGCCGCGTCCGTAGAGGTATGCGTCGGCGAGGTAGTAGCAGGCCTCGGGAATGCGGCCCTCGGCGGCGGGACGAAGCCACGCGACGCCTTCGGCGAGCTTCTCCGAATCGTTGTCGGCCGCCTGCAGGTAGATGGTGCGCCCGAGCGAACCCATGCACGCGGCGGAGCCGTTCTCGGCACCCTCGCGCCAGTGGTCGACCGCCTCCTTCGGGGGCTCGCCGGTGCGGGCCTCCTCCCAGGCGATTTCACCCAGGAAGTAGTCGGCGTCGAACTCACCCAGGACGAGGGCGCGCTCGAAGAGGGCCTTCGCCTTCATCTGCTTGACCTCGTCCTTCTCATCGTCGTAGTACTTCACGGCGAGGTCGTAGACGGCCGGGGAGTAGTCCTGTTCGGCCGCCTCCTCGCAGAGGCGCTCCGCTTCGGCGGGGTCCTTGGGGACGACGCGTCCCTCGTCGTAGAGGAAGGAGAGGTGGTGGAGGGCCTGTGCGGAACCGTAGCGGACGGCCTCGCGCACGAGCTCCAGCCCGTGTTCGACGTCCTTGGGGAAGCCTTCGGCGCCCTCGATGAAGAGGTGCCCCATGAGGTCGATCGCCTCAAGGGAGCCCGCCTCCATGCCGCGGTCGAGGGCCTCATGGCCCTTCTTCCTGTCGGGTTCGAACCCGGGGGCGCCGCGGAAGTAGAACTCGGCGAGGCGGACCCATGCGTCGGGCTCCTCCTCGGCCGCCTTCTCGTAGTAGCGGACCGTCATCTCGGGATCGGGCTCCACGCCGTCGCCCTTGGCGTACATGTCGGCGAGGTTGTAGCAGGCCATGGCGTCGCCCGCCTCGGCCCCCTTCTTCATCCAGTTGAAGGCCTCTTTGAGGTCCCTTTCGATCGCCTCGCCCTCGGCGTACATGAGGCCGAGGTTCGTCATGGAGGCGGCGTAGCCCGCGTGGGCGGACTCGAAGTAGTAGGCGAAGGCGAGCTTCGCGTCGCGGGGGACGCCCTCGCCCCGGTCGTACATCAGGCCCAGGCAGTAGAGCGCGGTCGGGTCGCCGTGGAGCTGGCCCTTTTCGCTCCAGTAGCGGGCTTCGTCGAAGTCCTGCGGAACGTAGTCACCCACGTAGTAATGCAGGCCGAGGGCGCCCATGGCCTGGGGATGGCCTTCGCGCGCGAGGCGGCGGAGCTCGTCGATGTTGTCGAGCGTGAGGTCGTCCAGAGGGGGGAACGTGGTTTGTCGTGACATGGGGCTCTTTTCTCCGAATGCTTTCCGAGCGTTTTTCTCATGATTTCAGGGCCGCGTGCGGCCCGGGGAATCCATTATGGACGCGCGCCCGAGGAGGCGTCAAACCCAAAGGGCGAATGGGCTCGGAAACCGGGCGTCCTCACCATCCGCGCACATGCGGGAGCTCCTCGATGACGCGTCCCTCCTTGTCGATGAGAAAGAGCGAGGCGTAGGGTGCGGCCGTCGGACAGGCGTGGTTGGGGAGGATCCGCAGGCGCGTCCCGACGGGGAAGTCCGCGGGATCGAGGGGGTCGCCCTCGACGGCACGGATGATGCCGTGCTCCTGGTTCGCGCCCGTCATGACGACCTTGCCGCCCCTCAGGGGGCGTCCCTTCACATCGCAGACGAGGCCGTAGCCGAAGTCGCGCTTCTGGCGCGCCGTGCCGCGGTCGCACGACATGGCCATCCAGCCCGCGTCGACGATCACCCAGCCCTTGGCGGCCTGGTGCCCGATCACGGTGGCGAGGACCGAGCCCGCGATCTCATCAGGCTTGACGACGCCGAGGTTCATCATGAAGAGGTCCCCGAGGGCGTAGACGCCGCAGCGCAGTTCGGTGATCCCGTCGGCGTCCTCCATACAGGTCATCGTCGGGGTGGACCCCGCCGAGACGATGGGCACTTCGAAGCCCGCCGCCCTCAGGCGGCTGGCGGCCCGGACGATGCCGCGCCGTTCGTTCTCGGCGGCGCGGCGGATCGAGTCGACGTCGGGTTCGTCGTAGCTCGCCCCGGCGTGGGTGAGCACGCCCGCGAGGACGGCGCCGTCGGTGAGCGCGCAGGCGGTCTCGATCAGTTCGGTGTCCTCGGGACGGATCCCGGAGCGGTGTCCATCGCAGTCGACTTCAATCAGGACGGGGATTTCGACGCCCTCGTTCCTGCAGAATCCGGAGACCATGCGGGCCGTTTCGGGTTCGTCGAGGATGATCTTGAGGTCGCATCCCGCGGCGCGGATCCGGGCCACCTCGGGGAGCTTCCCCGGGGCGATGCCCACCGCGTAGATCAGGTCCCTCACGCCCGCCGCGGCGAAAGCACGCGCCTCAGCGAGCGTGGAGACGGTGGCGGGCCCCTCGGGCGATGTCATCTGACGGCGTGCGATCCACACCGACTTGTGCGTCTTCAAGTGCGGGCGCAGCGCGACGCCGAGCTCACGGCAGCGGCGCTTAGCGCGCTCGAGATTCCCCTCGAGCGTGTCGCGGTCGATGACGAAGGCGGGCGTGAGGAACGCGGGGTCGGTGATGAGAAGGCCCGCCGCACCCGGGCGGACGGGTTCTCCGAGGGATTCGGTCATGATGATGGTCCTCCTTGTTTCGTTCATGCGGACACGCGGTGTCCGCCCCTCCATTCAAATGCGTTTCGGCCTTCCGTGCAACCGACGGAAACCCTCGGAATCATCCACCGGGTCGTTCCAAGGCTTTTTTCAGGGCCCTTCCGAGTATTCATCCATGGAGCCCGGGGCGCGTTCAGGCTAATATGGACGTTGTGCCTCCCCCCGTCGGACCCGCCGTCCAAGAAGGGGGAGAAACGAAGGACCATCCGGCTGCGCATCCCGAAAAAGAGAAAGACGCCCCGGAAACAACAAGAACCAAGAAGCAACCCATCATTGAAATCAAAAAGGAGTTCCCCATGAAATTCGTCCGTCCCCCCTTCAAAGGCGAGAACAAAGGCCACTACACCGCCGGCGTGATCTCCAAGGGCATGCTCTACGTCTCCGGCCAGCTCTCGATCGACCCGGACACCCGCGAGGTGTGCAAGGGCGACATCCGCGACCACGCCCGTCTGGCGCTCGACAACGTCGACCGCGTCCTCAAGGAAGCCGGAGTGCGCCGCGACCAGGTCGTCTTCTGCCGCGTCTACACGCCGAGCAACCAGTACTGGGGCCCGATCAACGAGGTCTACGCCGAGTTCTTCGGCGAACACAAGCCGGGCCGCGTCGTCGTCTCGACGACCGAGCTCCATTTCGGCTGCCTCGTCGAGATCGAGGCGATCGCCGAACTCGACGAAGACTGATTCCCGCGGGTGGCGCAGGCCCCGGGGACCGGCCGGGGCGGCGCCCCGCCGACATCCCGAACCCAGGAGGCCCTCATGAGCACCACCCGAGAAAAACATACCCAAGCCAGCGCTCCGCACCTCGTCTGCACCCGGTGCGGGCGCCCCGCTCCCGAAGGGGAGCAGACCCCCGCCTGTGTGTGCGGAGGGCTCTTCGAGCTCGACTTCACGCCGCCCGCATGGGACCCCGCCCTGATCGACCGCTCCGAATGGAGCCTCTTCCGCTACCGCGCGTTCATGGCCGTCGAAGACGATGTCTGGCGCACGGTCACGATGGGCGAGGGAATGTCGCCCGTCGTCCCGATGGACCCCGACGGACGCGTCCTCCTCAAGATGGACTACATAATGCCCACGCTCTCCTTCAAGGACCGCGGGGCCGCCACGCTCGTCGCGCACATGAAGGCGATCGGCGTGAAGCGCTGCGTGCAGGACTCCTCCGGAAACGCCGGCAACGCCGTCGCGGCCTATGCCGCCCGCGCCGGAATCGAGTGCGAGATCTACGTCCCCGAGGGGACGAGCCCCAAGAAGATCACCATGATCGAGTCGCACGGCGCCATCATGCACGTCGTCCCGGGGACGCGCGACCACTGTGCGGAGGTGTGCCGCCGGCGGGTCGCCGACGAGGGCCTATACTACGCCAACCACGTCTACAACCCCTACTTCTACGAAGGCACGAAGACCTACGTCTACGAGGTCCTCGAACAGCTCGGGCGCATCCCCGCCCATCTGATCGTCCCCGTGGGCAACGGCACCCTCTTCATCGGCGTCGTGAAGGCCCTGGAGCACCTTGTTGATTCCGGCGCCATCGACCGGTTCCCGCACGTCATCGCGCTCCAGAGCGAACGCTGCGCCCCGCTTTTCAAAGCGCGCCTGGAAGGATCCCCCGAGCCCGCCCGGATCACGCCCGAGCCCACCATGGCCGAGGGGATCGCCATCGGCGTGCCGATGCGCGGCCGCGAGATCCTCGAGATGATGAAGCGCCACGACATCGACGTCGTGACCGCGCCCGAGGACGCGATCCTCACGGCCCGCCACGACCTCGCACGACGCGGGATATACTGCGAGCACACCACCGCCGCCAATCTCGCCGCGCTCCGCGCCTGGGAGGCCGGACACGGTCCGCTCGATGACGTCCTCGTGACGATGTGCGGCGCCGGCATCAAATCCGACCACTGAACGCATAAAAAAGGAAAGCCTCCATGCAACCCGACTCCACCCGACCCATGTCCGCCTACGCGAAGTTCCTCTCGGTCGCGACCGCCCTCGTGTTCATCTGGTCGATGATCCTTCCCGCCGACATGCTCACCTGGGCCATGGAGGCCGCCCCCGTCGTGATCGGGACGATCGTCCTCGTGGCGATCCGGAAGCGCTTCCAGTTCACCGACTTCACGTTCACCTTCATCATCATCGAGATGCTCGTGCTCCTGATCGGAGCGCACTACACCTATGCCGAGGTGCCGCTCTTCAACTGGATCCGCGACGCCTTCGACCTGATGAGGAACCACTACGACCGCGTCGGCCACTTCTGCCAGGGCCTCGTCCCCGCGATGATCGCCCGCGAGATCCTGATCCGCCTGCGCGTCGTCAACGGCCGCGCGTGGCGCTTCTGGCTCATCCTCGGGTTCTGCCTTGGGATCAGCGCCGCCTACGAGATCATCGAGTTCATCGCCGCCAACATCCTCTCCGAGAAGGCCGACGCGTTCCTCGGCACCCAGGGCGACGTCTGGGACACCCAGTGGGACATGACCATGTGCCTGATCGGCGCCTCGGTGGGCCTCGTCTTCTTCGGAGGCGCCCAGGACAAGGCAATCGCAGAGATCGAAGACGACCGCCGCTGACCAATCCACCCCACGTCCCGGGAAAGCCCGCGCGGCTTGAAAATCCAACACCCGAAAAGAAGAACCCCTTCCTCCGGCGAACGACCGGTGGAAGGGGTTCCTCAATGTGTGACGTGTGATGGTCCTCAGCGGCCCTGCTTCGCGGGGGCGGGGGCGGGAGCGGGTGCCGGGGCGTCGCCCTTGACGGGGATGCCCTTCTGACGGCGTTCCTCGTCGGCGAGCGCCTTGACCATGCGGTAGGTGTCGAAATGCTGGAGGTAGTTGGGCGAACTCGTGTCCTCGTTCTCGAGCAGGCGCTCCATGGCGGACTGG
>CAJMRV010000082.1 GCA_905215795.1 uncultured bacterium
ATCTCGGTGGGCGCCGTATCGTTGAAAAGAACGTCATCCACAAGACCGATCCCGAGGCCACCCTGACCCGCACCGAGTTCGTCGGTCCGCAGGTGGGCGAGGAGCTCGCCCAGGACGGCGCGACCGCCCTGGCGATCGTCGTGCTCGGCATCATGCTCTACCTGGCCTTCCGTTTCGAGTGGAAGTTCTCGGTGGCGGCCATCATCGCCAACCTGCACGACACGATCATCGTGGTGGGTATCTTCGCCTTCATGCAGTGGGAGTTCTCGCTTCCGGTGCTTGCGGCCGTCCTCGCCGTTCTCGGTTACTCCGTCAACGAGTCGGTGATCATTTTCGACCGTGTCCGTGAGCACTTCCGCAAGATGCGCCGCGTCGACACGATCGAGGTCATCAACTCGGCCATCACGGCGACGATCTCCCGTACGGTGATCACCCACTCGTCCACGCTGGCCATGACGCTCTCGATGTTCTTCTTCGGCGGCCCCGCGCTCCACTACTTCGCGCTTGCCCTGACGATCGGCATCCTGCTCGGCGTTTACTCCTCGGTCTTCGTGGCAGCGGCCATCGCCCTGTACCTCGGCGTCAAGCGCGAGGACCTGGTGAAGCCCGTCAAGAAGGACGAAGTCCAGGAGATGGTGCCCTGAGGCACGTGATTCCTGCCGGGACGCCCGTCCCGGCATGATCCGATGAAAAATTGAGGCCCCCGGTTGATGACCAGGGGCCTCAGCATTTGTGTAGTGTCGTCGGTGTGACGTGCCCTCATGAGCCCGGACGGATGGTTCCGCGGCTTTTCAACGGCGGGAGGTCTCCAGGGCTTTTGGGTCCTTCCTTCAGGGCTCAAGGCCGTAGAGTTTCTGGAAGACGGCGCGCATGTTGACGTCGCAGATCTGCACGAGTCGTCCGACGACGCCGTCGGGATCGCCTTCACGCAGCTCGTTCCAGTCGACGGGGCGCTCCTTGATCTCCTCCAGCACCAGGGTCTTCCAGTGTTCGGGGCTTTCCGCGCGGACCCATTCGCCGCGTCCCCGTCCGAAGTGGGCCACGGCGAGGTAGAGGAGGACCGTCTCGAGGAGGAAGCCGTTCATGGCTTCGTCGCTCCAGGAGATATCGATCCCCTCGGGATTCTGTTTGGCGTAGTAGACCTGCGCCATGCCTGCACCGCCGATTGCACCGATGATCCCGCCGATGATCGTGCCCAGGCCGAGCGAGAGTCCGCCCGTCATGACGTCGACGGCCAGTCCCGTCGTGGCGGCGCCGACCGTGGCGCCGATGGCGGTGGTCTTGCCGAGGTCTTGTCCGGAGGAGGTGCGCCAGTCGGTCTTCATCCGCTTGAGAATCGTCTTCGAGGAGGCGCGGCCCTTGAGGCCGTTCGTCTTGATGAGGCGGTCGGTGAGGGTGATCAGGTCGTCGGCGGCCTTCGTCGAGAGGGCCGTCTGGGCGTCCTCGATCCCCGCGGTCTCCTCCTTGAGGAGGCCGAGCTGGCTGCCGAGTTGTTTCACGCGTTCCTTGAGTCCGGGGGCCTTCGCCGTTTCGGAGGCGTGCAACAGGCGTCCCAGATGCTGGCCCATCGCGTCGAGCGAGCGTCCATAGATGGCACGGCGTCCACGCGTCCAGTTCTCGCGCAGCGATTCGAAGGGGGCGGCGAGCTCCTTGGGGAGGACGCGGCCGATGACTTCGAAAAGAGCGGTTTCCTGGACCCAGCAGCGGGCGAAGGCGTCCATCGGGAGGACGTCGCGCACGACGGGGTGGGCCGAGAAGTAGCCTTTCCAACGCTCCACCTGCCTGGCCTCTTCTTCGGGAAGGGGTTCCCCCATCTGGTTGAGGAGCACGATCACGGGCTTCTCCATCCAGGAGAGGACGCGGAGCTCCGCGTCGAGGTAGGCCGCCTCCTCCGCATCGGCGCGGGCGTCGATGAGGTAGAGGACGACGTCGGTGATGTCGCGGACGTGGCGTATCGCCTTCTGGTTGAGCCAGAAGGCGCGGTTGGCGTAGCGGTCCCAGACCTCGCTGAGGAACCACCCAAGTGGATTCTCACGTTGTTCGAGACGCTTGGCGAGGCGGACCGAGTCGCCGAAGCCCGGCGTGTCCCAGATGATGAGTTCGCACCCCTGGTTGTCGCGGGCCAGGATGTAGGGCTCGCTTTTTTCAGTCACGTGCGCGCGGTCGTCCACGCTGCCCACGTCGTCCATGAGGAGCGTGCGGGTGAGTGTGGTCTTGCCGACGTTGGTGTGGCTGATCAGGCTCAGGTTGATGCGGAATTGGTCGTTCGTGAACATGGGGCGTTGAAGTGGGGGATCGTTCCCCTCATTTTAGCCCAGGTGCTCCCGGAGCAAGACGTGGGCCCGGGCGGCCTCGAGCTCGGGGAGTTCGACGAAGGCGGCGTCGACGCCGTGCTCGTCGGCAAGACGCTTCCAGAGGGCCTCGCGCGTGGCGCGGCGGTCCTTGTCGAGCGTCGATACGTCGAGGAGGAGGAGCGGGGCGACGCCTTCGGGGGCCGGCGCGCGGGCGAGCACCTCGAGGAAGGCCCCGTGGACCTCCGGCTCGGGCGTCTGTCCCGCCGAGAGGCAGGTGATGATGCGCTTCGGGCCGTCCTTGGCAAGACGGTTCCCGAGCTCGTCGAAGTCGACGCTCCAGACGTCGACGTCTTCGATCCGGGCGCCCGCGTCGAAACCCGTCCTGACGGCCTCCGTGAGGACCGTCCAGGCGTCGTGCTTCCTGGCGGGCGTGAGGACGAGCGTTGTCCCTTCCGGGCTCCTCTCCTTGAGGATTGAGCGGAAGTAGGGCGTGGTGATGTCGAGCGGCATGCGCCGGCGGCGCACCCGAATCTCCATCGTGTTCCAGAGGGCGAGGAGAGCTCGCGGGATGATGATCACACAGGCGATCAGTTCGATGAGGCGGCCGATCCATGGTGCGGGATCCGCACCGTTGAACGCGGGCGAGGTGAATTCGAGCGAGGCGATCGTCTCCACGCCGGGGAATGCCCCCGTGAAGGGGAGCCATCCATAAAGGGCCTGCAGGATCGAATGGATGGCGGCCGGGTCGTTGGCGAACCACGTGCTCTCCCAGCCCACGCTCCAGTGCGTGCCGACGCCCCGGACGAGCGTGCTCACAATGAGGCCGGTGGCGAAGGCGAGGGCGCCGAGATGAAAGGCCCGTGCGGCGGAGGCCTTGAGGATGGGTGACAGGTCTTCGGCTTTGAGCTTCAGGAAGGCGGTTGTGGCCGGATTGCGTTTGAAGTCGGGCAGTTTGAAGAACTTCGTCAGCCGCATGAAGGCGCGTCGGGCCGGCCCGGGCAAGCCCTTTTTCGTGCCGGGGAGGAACGGCGTGGCGAGCAGGACCGCGTAGACGGCGAGGTTCCAGATCAGCAGGAGAAGCGTCGTCGGTGCCAGGAGGTTGATCGTCTTGTCGGAGCCCGCGATCTGATCGAGGAGCGCGCCGAGGACGAAGGCGGCGAGCATCAGGGCCGCGGTCCAGCCCGTGGTGTGGAGCTCGACGGACGGGAGTCCGGCAAGGCTCCGGGCGGGAGCCTTCTCGAGGAGGATGCCGGCCCGCTTGACGAGGAGGTCCGCCGCAGAGGCCTTCGATCCCAGGGCGTGCCTCGCGGCCGTCGTGGCGGCGTCGGCCTCAGCGGCGGGTAGCACTCCCGCTTCTTCGTGGGCCTGGGCCTTTCTGACGAGGAGGAGTTCGTCCTCCCGGAGCGTGATCTGTTTCTTGGGGCTGGACTTGAACATGGGCACCGTTCTTCGTGGGTTCAGAGGATGAGGCCGCTCAGGAGCGGAACGCCTCGAGGAGGCGCGCCGTGGCGGCGCCGGGGTCGTCACGGCCGCAGATCGCGGAGACGACGGCGACGCCGTCGACGCCCGCCCTGCGGCAGACGGGGGCCCTTTCGAGGTTGATGCCGCCGATGGCGACGCTCGGAAGGTCGGTCGACGAAGTGATTGCCCGGAGCGTTTCCAGGCCCATCGCCCGGCTGGCGTCGAGCTTGCTCGTCGTGTCCCAGACGGGGCCGATGCCGAGGTAGTCGGCGAGCGCGAGCTCGTCGGGGCGCATGTCTTCGGGGCGGGTGATGGAAAGGCCGATGATCTTTTCCGGGCCGAGCAGGCGTCTCACGTCCGCAATCGGCATGTCGTGCTGACCGATGTGGACGCCGTCGGCGTCGATCGCCATGGCGACGTCGACCTGGTCGTCGACGAGAAGGATCGAGCGGGTTCCCTCGAGGGCCTTTTTGAGGGCGCGCCCCGTCTCCACCCAGAGGCGTTTCTTCCAGTCGGGCGCACGGAGCTGGATGAAGACCGCACCGTTCCGGGCCGCGGCGAGGGCGGTCTTCACCATCCCGTCGGCCCCGCCGCAGAGGACGGGGTCGAGCACGAGGTAGACGGCGAGGTCTGCGCGGTTACAACGCATTGAGTTCATTGGAGACCTGATGGATGGCGTCGACGTAGGCGACGGCGAAGCTCCCCGGGAGCCGCGAGACGGCGTGGGCGCGGGTGGCGGCCTCCTTGCAGAGGTAGGAGGCGGTGACGGCGCCGATGAAGGGGGTTTCGCTCACGGCGACCATGGCGGCGGTGAGTGCCGAGAGGGCGCAACCGGTGCCGACGACGAGCGTGGTGAGCTCGACGCCGCCTTCGACGCGCTGGATTTCGTCGCCGTGGATGATCTGGTCCACTTCGCCCGTGACGAAGACGGTGGCGCCGGTGTTCTTCGAGAGCAACCTGGCCGCGTCGACGGCGGCCTCGGAGCTGTCGGCGCTGTCGACGCCCTTGCCGGAGGAGCTCATGCCGGCGAGTGCGCGGATTTCACTCGCGTTCCCGCGGATCACCGTGGGGCGCAGGGCGAGGTAGGCCTCCATGAGGCCGTTTCGCCAGGGCGTGGCGCCCGCCGCGACCGGGTCGAGGACCCAGGGGTGGCCCGCCTCGCGGGCGCCTTCGACGGCGGCGCGCATGGCGTTGAGGCGTTCCGGATAGGGTGTCCCCAGGTTGATGAGGACGCTGTTGGCGATGCGGGCGAAGTCGCGGGACTCCTCCTTGGCGATGATCATCGCGGGGGAGGCGCCGGCGGCGAGGAGCACGTTGGCGGTGATTTCCTGGACCACCTCGTTGGTGAGGCACTGCACGAGCGGTCGAACGAGATGTAACTTCTTGAAGGTCGGGGCGACGAGCGTCTGCAGGGAGGTTTGGTTCATAATGTCGGAACTTGTTTCTGGGTGGAAGAGAAGCTTTTGAAAGCCACTCCATGATATACAGTTTGCTTTGAACGTGCGAAAGGAACATTCCCGATAATGCTGGTGCACCCCCAATTCGATCCCGTGGCCTTTTCCATCGGCCCCGTCTCCGTCTTCTGGATGCTCGGGCGGCTCCGCGCCCGCGAGTCCTGGCGCGGTATCACGCCCGAGGACCTCGAGAACCTGCTCTTTTACGGCGTCTTCGGCGTGGTCCTCGGCGGCCGCCTGGGATACTGTTTGTTTTATCAGCCGGATTACTATCTTTCGCATCCCGCGGAGATCCTCGCCCTCTGGCACGGCGGGATGAGTGCGCACGGCGGACTCGTCGGATGCATCCTCGTGATGCTCGTCTATGGCAGGATCCATGACATCGGGTTCTTCCGCCTCGCCGACTTCGTCGCTCCCCTGGTGCCGCTAGGACTGATGGTCGGGGGGATCGGAAACCATACATTTACATTTCTGGCGCTTTCTCCGGGCAACTATGAAGTATGGGTTTCATATAATGACGGAGGGCTGCCCCGCCATCCCTCCCAGCTCTACGAGTCGGCGCTCGAAGGGCTCCTCTTCTTCATCATTCTCTGGCTCGCCTCGAGGAAGCCCCGTCCGACGGGCTTTGTGTCGGGTCTTTTCTGTCTGGGTTATGGCGTCGCCCGTTTCTTCGTTGAATATTTTCGCGAGCCCGATGCGTTCCTGGGCTTGCAGGCGCTGGGTCTTTCCAGGGGACAGTGGCTGTCGGTTCCGCTCATCGTCTTCGGCGCGGGATTGATGATGTGGGCGATGATGAGGCGTCGCCGCGCTTGATTGTGCTTCGTGCGTTGAACAAAAAACGGTCGTTTCCTGTTCGGAAAACGACCGTTTTGTCTTGACGGGGACTGAATCCGCGTCAGTAGGCGAGGATGGCCTTGTAGAGCATGTAGCCCGCCAGGCAGTAGAGCATCAGGCCGAAGAGTTTCTTCAGACGGGTGCTGTCGAGCTTGTGGGCGAGTCTGGCGCCCATCGGGGCCGTGAAGATGCTGCAGAGTGCGACGGCGAGGAGCGCGGGCCAGTAGATGTAACCGAAGAGGCCGTCGTAGCCGGCGAGCTCGGGGACGTTCCAACCGCTGATCACGTAGCCGATCGTGCCGGCGAGCGAGACGGGGAAGCCGAGCGCCGCGGAGGTGCCGACCGCCTTGTGGATGTTCACGCGGCACCACGTCAGGAACGGGACGATTATGAAGCCGCCGCCCGCCCCCACGATCGAGGCGATCGTGCCGATGGTGAAGCCGGAGGCGATGAGGCCCGCCGGTCCGGGCATGTCGCGGGCGCCCTGCGAGTTCGAGCGCGAGATGAAGATCTTCGTTGCGGAGAAGCCCACGAAGGTTGTGAACACGAGGGCGATCCAGAAGGCCGAGAGGGCGCCTGCGATGTGGGCGCCGGCGAGCCCGCCGATCAGGATGCCGGGGATGAGTCCCCAGAAGGCGCTCCAGAGGACGCCGCCCATCCTGGCGTGGGCCCTCAGCGAGGAGAGCGACGTGAAGAGGATCGTGCCCATCGAGGTGGCGATGGCGATGTGGACGATTTGGTCGGAGGGGAAGGCACCGCTCAGGCTCAGGAGCATCGTGAGGAACGGCGTGAGGATCATGCCGCCGCCGATGCCGAAGAGCCCGGCGAGGAATCCGGTGAAGCAGCCCAGGAAGGAGAGGGCCGCGAGCAGGGTGAGTTCCACGGTTGAGGCCTTATTCGTGCATGAGTTTGAGGGAGATGTGTTCGAACTCCGCCTTCGTCACCGGGGTGATTGAGAGGCGGTTGCCCTTTCTGAGGATGAGCATGTCGGAAAGTTCAGACTCCTCGCGGAGCGCCGCGATGCCGATGAGGTGGCAGGGGACGAGGGCCTTGACGTCGACGACGAGCCAGCGGGGTTTTTCGCGCGTGCTCTTCGCGTCGTAGTACTCGTTGTTCGGCTCGAACTGGGTTTCGTCGGGGTACGGGGCCGAGGCGATCTCGGCGAGTCCTACGATGCCGGGCTTCGGACAGCTTGAGTGGTAGAAGAGGACGCCGTCACCCACCTTCATGTCGTCCCTCATGAAGTTCCTCGCCTGGTAGTTGCGGATGCCGAACCAGGGCATCTTGCCGCCGGGGGCGCCGGCGACGTCCGAGAAGGAGCACTCCCCGGGTTCGGTCTTCATGAGCCGGCGTGCGCCTGCGAGCAGGCGTCGTGCGGTCTTTTCAAGGTCAGTCATGTTGGATGTATGAAGTGGCGAGACTGTGGCAAGTGGGTGGAATGAGTTTATTGTAGCTGTGTTGGGCAAAGTGACGCTACAATCTGAAGATTTCTTGATTCCCAGACTCAGGTGTGAGCTTTTAATGGTGAGGAACTGTCGTGCAGTTTAGAAAGACTTTATTTCAGGGTGGAAGT
>CAJMRV010000083.1 GCA_905215795.1 uncultured bacterium
GCCTATTTGAACATCCCTCAGGGAATTTGCAGATGTTGACAAATCGTTCTCCCGATAAATCGAAGTTGTTCAGTCTTAACCTTGGAGACCTCGACTTCCTCCTCGACCTGTACGAGACCGGATCCCTCACGGAAACCGCCGCCAACACGGACATGTCCCTTTCGAGCGCCTCGAGAACGCTCAAGAAACTCAGGAACACCTTCAACGACCCCTTGTTCCTGAGAAGCCTCCCCAGACTCATCCCCACCACGAAGACCGAAGCCCTCATCCCCGACGTGCGGATGATCATGAACCGTTCCGAACACTTCACGGAAAACGTCGTTTTCGATCCGTCTTCGTTGTGCCGGACCTTCCACATCGGAGCCGTCGACAACGCCCTGTTCGCCGTCCTGCAGAACTTCCTCAAACAGTTCTTCAAACAGGCCCCGCACGCCTCGCTGGAATTCGTCCACCTGGGAAGCCGCTCCTTCGAACTCCTGGAATCCGGAGAACTCGACGGCGCGATCTGTCCGACCATCGTCGACCTTCCGCCGAACTTCTCCGGGCTCAACCTCTACCCGGTCTCCTATTGCATCTGCATGCGAAAGGGGCATCCTCTCGAAAAACTCCTGCATGAGAAAGGAACCCTCACGAGGGAGGACATCAGCGCCTACAGGAAGATCTGCATCTCCAACAACGCCACGCCCGCGCAACAGTTCTACACCCTGGACGAAAAAACCTTCAGCGGCCAGTCTTGGCAGGACATCGCCGTGACCGTGCCCTATTTCCTCAGCATCCCCGCCATCCTCCACAACACCGACCTCACGGTGACGCTCCCCACCCAGACCGCCAAGCAGTTCGTGCGCGACTTCACGGGACTCCCGATCACCTACTACCCCGTGCCGAACATCGACACCGGTACCAGTTGCAAGACCCTCTACCACACACGCTTCATCTGGCACGACCGCTCCAATGACGACCCCGGCATGCAATGGCTCCGCGGCCTTCTCGCCGCCTACGTCAAGAACCCGGAGGTCGATCCGGTCTGACCGAAGCAACAAAAAGGGCGGCCTCCGAACTGGAGAGCCGCCCTCTTTCCACCGGCCTTCACGACCGGCGGAGGACTACAGAATCATCACGGCGTCAGTGCGTGAACGCCTTCTTGATGTCGACGGGCATGGCCTGGTAACCCTCGGCATCCTTGAACTGGATCTCCACGCTGGGCTCCTTGGCTCCCCACTTGAACTCGTTGAGGAAGGGGTTGGGCGTGCTCGTGTACGCACCCGTCTTCATGTCGTAGTCGGCACCGGCCGTCGCTGAGTAAACGAACACGGAATCCTTGTCCTTGTGATACTCGGTGATCGAGGTGACCGGGCTGAACCATTCGTTGCCGCGTTCCTTGCCGTACTCCCAGATCTGTTCGACGGTGCCGTTCTTCTGGTCGATCTTGTAGACCACGGCGCGGCTGTACTTCATGCCGGGCAGCGGGGGCTGCTCCATGCCGCGGGCGTCGCCGTTGTCGAAGACGGAGAGGTAGAGGAAGCGTTCGTCGCTCTTCTCAGGAATGCGCCAGCCGGTGTGCTGGGTCCAGGTCCAGTCGAACGTGTCGTCAAGGCTCTTGGAGCCGTCGTGCTTGACGGGCGTGCCGTCCTTCTTGACGGGCTTGAGGACCTTCTCGGCGAGCTCGCCCTTCCAGCCGGCGGGAGCACCCATGATCCACTTGACCTTGTGGTCGCGGCCGATCTTGATGACGGCGGACTGGTGACGCGAGGAGATGATGATCGAGTCGTCGGTCGGATCATGGTCGATCGAGTTGACGTGCACCCAGTTGCGGCCGGGGCCCGTGCCCACGATGTCGCCGAACTTCTCCTGCTCGGCCTGCTTCCTGAGCTCTTCCGCGCTCATCGTCTGACCGGCCTTCGAGGCGTCGATGTTGAGGCAGACGGCGCCCTGGTCGAGTGCTTCCAAAACATTCGAGCGGTTCGGGTCAAGGATGTCGAAGAGGCGCCATTCATCGACCACGCGACCGTCCTGGTCGACCTCGATGATCACGTCGCGCACGGTCCTCACGTGCTTCTTGCCGTCCGGGAAGACGTAGTCGGAGCTCGCGACGCGCAGCAGGACGTGGCCGTTGTCCATCACCTTCGTGGCGTGACTGAAGTCGTTGTAGTTCATCGGCAGTTCACGGTTCCAGATCTTGCGGCCCATGAGGTCGTACTTCACGTAGTGCTGGCCGTAGCCCCAGACGAACGAGCCGTCGTCGGTCTGGCGGAAGCCCATCATGATGCCCGAATTCATCGGGTCCTTGGAGTCGTAGAACTTGGAGGGCTCCATGTACCAGCGGAGATCACCATGGCTGTCGTAGATGGCGTTCTGGGCCGGGAAGCTCCATTCGAGCGCACCGCCGACGGGGTTGTTCCAAACGGCGCGGCTCGCAGTCGCGGGAGCGGCGAGCATGTTGTTGACGAGATAGAGACGGTCCTCGAATTCCGGACTCATCTTCTTCACGTCGGCCTTCGGGAAGGCGGCCACTTCAGCGTCGTAGCCCGTGTTGCGGATGAAGGCGGGGGCGGCGTAGATGCTGTACTTCTCGTTTTCCACGCGCTCGCTCTTGCCGTTGGCAGTCTTCGTGTAGGAGACGACGACCGTGTTCTTGTAGTCGGGATAGAGGCCGAAGACGGGGATGCCGCCGTGAGTGCGGCACTCTGTGTCGCTCACCTTGTAGGAGATGCGGCGTCCTTCGGGCTTGGGCTCGATCGTCACGGAGACATCGCTCAGCTGATAACCGCCGTTCTTGATCACCGCGGTCAGCGGCGCGATGTCGTAGGGGTTGAGGAGCACAGCGCCGATCTTGCCGCTCACCTTGTACTTGACGTGGGGGCCCGATGCGCCGCCCAGGGCGTACACACCCGTGGAGGCGAGGGAGAAGCAGCCCGCGAACACCAGCGGAACCAACAGGGACGTTAACTTCTTGTTGACTGTCATGGCTCTTGATCCTTGAATCTACGTTGAGGAATCCGACGTTTTAACTAATTCTTTCGAATTAATACGTCATTGCATCCAAGTAGCATATCAGGAATTCCATCGGGATTGCCTCTTGGGAAGGCGTGTCAACGAACTGTTACACCGTGACCGTGCACATCTGGACCTGAGCTTTCGAACATCCAAACGGAAACGTAGAAAAAAAGGGGCGCCCCCTTGTCGGAGCACCCCCTTCCCGAAACCGCATGCACGGGTCCGTCAGTCCATGTGCTCCTTCAGGAAGGCGGCCCCCTTCCTCATCACGTCGACCGTCTCGGGGAGCATTCTCGAGTGGTGCAGGAAGGCGTGCATCACGCCCGGCACGCACTCATAGACGGACTCGCCGCCGTGGGCCGAAACAACCTCGTGGAGCGCGGCCGAATCGTCGCGCAGCGGGTCGTACTGGGCGCTCACGATGAAGAGCGGCGGCACGTCGTGCGTGAGGTCACCGTTGAAGATGCAGTAATAGGGAGAGCCGGCGGCCTCCTCCCTCGCGGCGCCTTCGGGAAGATAGAGGTCTTCGTAGAGAGCGAGATCCTCCGGCGCGAGGCCGTCCCACGGACCGCCGAAGAGGCGGCGGGAGGGCGAATCGGAAAGACCGTAGAGGCCGTAGTAAAGAAGAAGTCCGGCGACGGTGCCGCAGCGGACGCCCTTGTCCCGGATCCAGAGGGCCGTGGCCATGGCGATGTGCGCGCCGGCGGAGTCGCCCGCGAAGGCCACCTTCGACATGTCGAGCCCGAACTCGTCCTGATGCTCGTGGAGCCAGGCACAGGCGCCGGCGCACTCCTCGATCGCCTGCGGGAACTTCGCTTCGGGCGAGAGCGTGTACTCCACGCCCAAAACGGCGAGGCCGCTCAATTCGGCGAGCATGCGCATGATGCGGTCGTGCGTGTCGAGTCCGCCCAAGAGATAGCCGCCCCCGTGGATGTAGACGAGCACGCCGGGACGGATCCCCCCGGGCTTGTGGAGCCGGGCGCTAACGCTCCCGTAAGGCGTGGGCACCTCGAGGTCGAGCGTCTCTTTCATCATGGGGCCGCCCTCGTTCCAGAAGCGGCGCTCGTTCACATAAGCGCGCCGCAGGGACGGATAGTCGGGGCCCAGGTCCTCGGCCGGATGGGCGAGTTGATATTCATAGACCTTCTTCATGTCGCCCGAGAGCATTGCGGGGACGTCGATTCGGTTCACGTTCGTCATTGGTTCTCCTTTTGTCATGCGTCGTGATGGCACGGCCCGTGGCGGCGGATGTCCATGGGGGTCGGGAGAACAAGCGCCGTCCCGGTTGAAGGACGGTGCGGCTGGTCTGATGGCGTTTCCGCGGGGTCGTCAGAAAATTATAAGCACGCCAGGGAGTTCCAAAACCAAGAGCCCCCGCATACACGTGACTTAACAGTATGAAAATACCGAACAAGCGTCCCGGCAAACGGGCGTCAAAAAAGGGCCGCCCGATGAAAATCATCGGCAGCGGCCCTTGTCACTGATAGCGGCGGGAATCAGCGCTCGGCGTCCCCGTCCTCCTCGTCGGCATCGGGATCGACGTCGGCGTCGCCTTCGTCCTCATCCTCCATGCCTTCGAAGTCGTCGGCGCCGGCTTCGTCGTCCTCGAGATCCTCATCGAGGTCCTCGTCGCGGACGGCGTCCGGATCGAGCGCCTCCTCATCCTCGTCCTCGGCGGGCGGAATGCGGCGCACGGAGGCGAGCACGTCGTCGTCGAGGTTGATCAGTCGGACGCCCTGGGCGGAACGGCTGTAGATCGAGACCTGAGCGACCTTCGTGCGGACGAGCTTGCCGCTCGCGCTGAGGAGCATCAGGTCGTCCTCCTCGGTCGTGAGCACGGCCGAGACGACCTTGCCGTTGCGTTCCGAGGTGGAGATGGCGATCACGCCCTTGGTGCCGCGGGAGTGGCGCGGGTATTCCTCGACCAAGGTGCGCTTGCCGTAGCCGTTCTCGGTGGCCGTGAGGACGTACTTGTCCTCGCAGTCCGTGGCGATCAGGCTGATGAGCTTCTGGCCTTCGTCAAGACGCATGCCGATCACGCCGTGGGCGTTGCGGCCCATCGGACGGACGTCATCCTCGCTGAAGCGCACGCACTTGCCGGCGTCCGAGAAGAGCATGCAGTCGTAGTGGCCGTCGGTGATGGCCACGCCGACCAGGTGTTCGTCCTCGTCGAGCGTCGTGGCGATGATGCCCTTGGTGCGGGCGTTCTTGAAGGCCGAGAGCGGCGTCTTCTTGACGATGCCCTTGTCGGTGGCCATGAACACGTAGTGTTCGTCATCGTCGAGCGTCGTCACCGGCAGGATGAACGAGATCTCCTCGCCTTCCTCGAGCGGGAGCAGGTTGACGATCGGACGGCCTCGGGCGCTCGACTTCCCTTCGGGGAGTTCGAACACGTCGAGCGGGTACACGCGCCCCTCGGTCGAGAAGCACATGATGATGTCGTGCGTATTGGCGATGAACAGTTCGGTGATCTCGTCGTCCTTGGTCATCTCCTGGACCTTGCGGCCCTTGCCGCCGCGCGTCTGCGCGTCGTAGTCGTCGAGGTCCTGGCTCTTGATGTAGCCCGTCCTCGAGAGCGTGACGACCATGTCGCGGCGGGCGATCAGGTCGCGCTTGTCGAAGTTCGGATCGCCGAGCAGGTCGATCGAGGAGCGGCGTTCGTCGCCGTACTTCTCGACGACCTCCTGGAATTCGGCCGCGATGATCGCGTTGACGCGTTCGGGCTTGGCCAGGATGTCGAGGTAGTCGAGGATCTTGAGGACTTCGTTGCGGTAGTCCGAGAAGATCTTGTCCTGTTCGAGGTTCGTCAGGCGGCGCAGGTTCATCGAGAGGATGTTCTCGACCTGTTCGGTGGTGAGCAGGTAGTTGCCGTCGGGCTGGATGCCGCGGGAGCGGTCCATGTTAAGCGGCGCGATCTGCTGGCGTTCCTCGACGGAGCGGTTGACGAGCTCCTCGGCGAGGGCCATCGGCCAGGAACGGCTGTAGAGCGCGTCGGCGGCGTCCTTCGGCGTGGCGGAGGCGCGGATCACGCGGATGAATTCGTCGAGGTTGTGCAGGGCGACGGCCTGGCCTTCCAACAGGTGGCAGTCCTTGCGGTGCTTGTTGAGGCGGAAGACCGAGCGGCGGGTCACGACTTCACGGCGGTGCGCCACGAAGTGCTCGACCATCTGCTTGAGGTTGAGGAGCATCGGCTGGCCGTCGACGAGCGCGACCATGTTCATGCCGAAGGTCTCCTGGAGCTGCGTGAACTTGAAGAGGTTGTTGAGGACCACGTCGGGCATGACGCCCTGCTTGAGGTCCACGCAGATGCGGATCCCCTCGGAGGATTCGTCGCGGATCTCGGAGATGCCCTCGACCTTCTTGTCGCGCATGAGCTCGTGGATCTTCTCGACGAGCGAGCTCTTGTTGACCATGTAGGGGATCTCGTCGATCACGATGCGGGTGCGTTCGCGCGAGTTCTCGATCTCCTCGAAGTGGGTGCGGGCGCGCATCACGACGCGGCCGCGGCCGGTGCGGTAGCCCTGGTGGACGCCCGAGAGGCCGAAGATCACGCCGCCGGTGGGGAAGTCCGGGGCCGGGATGAACTGGATGAGTTCGTCGACCGTGCAGTCCGGATTCTTCAGGAAGTGCAGGCAGGCGCGCACCGTCTCCTTGACGTTGTGGGGCGGGATGTTGGTTGCCATGCCCACGGCGATGCCCGAGGAGCCGTTGATCAGCAGGAGCGGCAGGCGCGTCGGGAGCACCGTGGGTTCCTGCAGGGAGTTGTCGAAGTTGGGCGTGAAGTCGACCGTGTCCTCGCCGATGTCGGCCATGACGTCGTTGGAGATGCGTTCGAGGCGGACCTCGGTGTAACGCATGGCGGCGGGGCCGTCACCGTCGATCGAGCCGAAGTTGCCCTTGCCGCGCACGAGCGGATAACGCGATGAGAAGGGCTGGGCGAGGCGGACGATCGTCATGTAGATCGCCGAGTCGCCGTGCGGGTGGTACTTACCCATGACGTCGCCCACGATGCGGGCGGACTTCTTGGGTTCGCGGTTGAAGAAGTTGCCGAGCTCGTTCATGCCGTAGAGGACGCGGCGATGCACGGGCTTCAGGCCGTCGCGCACGTCGGGGAGCGCACGGCCCACGATCACGCTCATGGCGTAGTCGAGGTACGAACGCTTCATTTCCGTTTCCAGCGAGACGGGCATGAGCTCGCGAGCGATGGACACGGGGGAGATGAGCTCGTTTTCCCGGCTCTGCTCCTCGAGGTCCATGTCGGACTGCGTCACGTCCTGCCCTTCCTTGTTCTCTTTATCGTCCATGAAAGCTTCCTTTAAACCAGAGACGCTCCGCTCGGGAGCCCCCTTTCAAGGGGGCGCCGGGGCCGGTCTTGGCGGCCTCGCGTCTCATTCGGTGAATTCAATAGTCTTCCTCGCATTCGAAGAAGTCGCAAAATCACTAGATTTTACCATTTTTAGGGGACGAACCCCACCACTGGGACACCGCCGTCTCCACCGATGC
>CAJMRV010000084.1 GCA_905215795.1 uncultured bacterium
GGGAATCGGAGGGCATCCTTTTTTACATTGAAGCGACAAAAGGGAGGCTTGGGTTCAGTTGAAGGCGAAGCCGAAACCGCCGTTTCCACAATTCTTCGTGCGGCGCGGGAATCGGCATTTGTTGCCAAAAGGCAACACTTTTTCCGAAGAATCCTGTCTTATTTGCAGTATATTGCGTTTTTCGTTGATTGAAACCAAACGTACCCAAGGAGCGATTACAGTCGTTTCACATGTCAAGCAAATCGACTGGGGGAGAGGGGATCTTGAACGGTCGTTCAAATTTTGTAAACAGACCGTTCAGGACATTATCATTGTGTAATGTTTGTCTGTACAGGGATTACCCGAACACGCGATTTCGTCACCAGTGGTAGTATTTGTGCTATCTCAACCACTTCTTGAGGACACAAAAGAATGTTCAAGAAATCACTCATGGCGCTCGCCCTCGTCGGCGCCGCTGCCGCCGCCCAGGCCGGCAACGTCCAGGTCTACGGTGTCGTCGACGCCGGTGTCGACTATGTCAAGTCGAACGCTAAAATCACTAGCAACCTGAACAATAAAGACATCAACATCAAGATCAACGAGCATTCGACGAAGCTCGCCTCCGGTAAGCACTCGGCCAACCGCTTCGGCATCAAGGGCACGGAAGACATCGCCGACAACCTCAAGGCCGGCTTCGTCCTTGAAGGCGGCTTCGACCTCCTCAATGGCGACATGGCCGACAAGGGCAAGCTCTTCAACCGCCAGGCCGACCTCTTCATCGAAGGTGACTTCGGTCACCTCGCCTTCGGCCGTGTCGGCACGCTCACGAGCGCCAACGGCACGTACGGTTTCTTCGGAAACGCCGCCGACAACTTCGCCGGCGGTTGGGGCGAGCACATCGGTGCCGCCAAGAACGCGTTTGTTGCTTCGGGCCGCATCGACAACGCCGTCACCTATGTGTCGCCTGAAGTCGCCGGTGCCAAGCTTTATGCCCAGTACTCCTTCAATACCGAAGGCGCACAGCAGGACAAGCTTCATGAAAACGAACGCTATGCGGCCATTGGAGCTTCCTACAAGCTGAACGACCTCGAGCTCGTCGCTGTTTTCGACAAGACCTTCTACAAGGATCACGTTTACAACGGCGTCAAGCTGAATAACATTCCCAGCAAGATTTCTGACAAGTGGTCGCTCAATCTTGGTGGCTCTTATGACTTCGAGGTCAGCAAGGTCTTCGTTGCCTACCAACACGCCGACCACAGTTTTGATTTCGGCAAGGGCTCGACCAAGCTGTTCATGAACACCCTGATTCACGACGCCACGATGAAAGGATTGTTCGGCGAAGAACGTGTCAACTCCATGATCGACCGTGCTCAGGGGCTGAAGTCCGATACGTTTGCCATCGGCGCCGACACGCCTCTGGCCGGCGGCTTGCTGAAGACCCAGTTCGCAATGGGCAAGGCAAAGAATCACTCCACCTACAACGGAGGCTCTTACATCAAGAACCTCAACGGCAAGGCCACCACCCTCAGCCTGGCTGCCGCATATGAATACAATCTCAGCAAGCAGACCATGCTTTACGTGGGCGGTGGGTACAGCTATGACAAATATAAAGTGGACATGGACTTCAAGAACCCGAGTTCGGATGTATTGTCCAAATTCTTCAGTGGCCTGAGCAAGGTCAAGAACCCTGATACCAAAGTCGTTGGTGCAGATTTCAAACCCACGCACAACGAAGTCAAGTACCACAACTATGAAGTCATGATGGGCCTCGTCCACAAGTTCTAATGATCTGACTCCCTCCGGGATCAGCAGCATCATTGCAGCTTGAACAACGCCGCCGCTCCTCCCAGCAGGACCGGCGGCGTTTCCACATCCGGACTCCATCCAAAAAGAAAGGCCCCTCACGGGGCCTTCTTCTCATTCAACATCCCGGCAGGGCAGGGGGGATGGTCAAATCGCAATCACTTCATGCGGCGTCGTCCGCCCTGGTTGCTCGCGCCGATGATGCGCGGGAGCGGGGCGTTGCCGTAGCGGTTCCTACCAGGCGTGCCCTTCTTGATGCACAGATAAAGCCCGAAGAGGACGTTGAGGTAAGGGATCGCGAGGAGCGCGCTGAAGAGGGGATTCATGTCGAGGTCGCGGCAGCGGCGCATCCCGCCTAGGAAGAGCGCCATGTAGAACGGGATCGTGATCGCGTAGAAGACGATGTGGATCGCGAAGGTGACGTCGATCTCGCCCGAAGCGGTCTTCTTGGCGAAGACGTCGGGGAAGGCCTGCCAGAGGTAGGCGCACACCGCCAGCGCACAGAAGATCGAGGCGATGAAGCACATGAAGTAGGGGACGAACTGGCGGTTGCTGATGCGGCCGTCGCGGCGGAAGATTTCCTTGAGGTTCATTCGGTGTCCTTGTTGTCTGGTCTGTCCTTGCTTGTCTATCCAATGGGCTCCATCCGGGGGATTCCACCCCAGGCGTCGTGCACGGGGGACCGTTCGATGGAGCGGGTCCGACTATTGTACCAAGCCCGTCGTTCTAGAAAAACCGCCCCGCGGGCAGGCACCCCTGAAAGCAAAGACGCCGCCCGGAGCGGCTTCCTCCAGGGGCGGCGTCTTCACTTGACTTCAAAAGCTGCCGGCCGTCAATCCACGTCCAGGAACTCGATGACGGCCTTGTCGACGATGTCGTGGTGCGTGAGGTTGCAGGCGTGGCATCCCCCCGGCACCATCACGAAGCGGGCGTTGGGGAGGTCGTCGGCCATCTTCCGGGCGGCCTCGATCGGGATGCCGTGGTCGTCGCCGCCGTGGATCACGAGGGCGGGCATCGTGAGTCCGGTGACGTCGATGTCGTCGCGGGTGCACATGGCGTTCATGGGTTCGTCGATCGCCTCGGGTCCGTAGGCGAGCCAGACGGGGCGCCAGAAGGCGACCTCCTCTTCAAAGGGCCCGATGATCACGGGAAGGAGGTTCTCGATGATCGCCTTCCTCGCCTCTTCATTCGCCCAGTTCTCGCGCAGCGCCATGTAGCCCGCCACCGTCTCGGGGTTGTCCTTGCCGGCCTGCGTGGAGATGAGCACCATTGAGGCGATGCGGTCGGGGTGCACGAGTGCCATACGGAGGGCGAGGTAGCCGCCCATGCTCATGCCCATCACGGTGAAGCGTTCGATTGAAAGCGAATCCATGAGCTTGAAGAGCGCGTCGACGACGTCGTAGAGCGAGAAGGGCTCCACGGGCTTGACGCTCTTCCCGAACCCCGGGAGGTCCACCGCGACGACGCGGTGGGTGGCACGGAGCGAGGCCTCCTGGTGCACGAAGAGGCGGTGGTCCATGAAGAAGCCGTGGAGCATGAGGACGGCCGGACGGGTGGCGTCGCCCGGGGCCGAGTCGGTGAAGAATAAATCCTTGTAGTCCATGAGGGAGTCTCCTTTGTCTCCTGGTCGTTGTCTCGATGTCTTGTCGTCCCAGTGCCCGGTGTGTCGGTGTCTCGGTGTTCCGGTCGTCCACCGTCCGTGCATCCGGGATCTGAACGGCGCCTCCGTACTGGTTGGTCCATCTTCGGATGCGCCGTTGTGTCCGCCCCATTATAGGTTTTGTACGGACCGCGTTGAAGGCTCCCGCGTGACCCTGGCACCCCTTCGCACGGGGGGGGGGACTTTCCCGAAGGCGCTTCGAAAAGCATTCATTTCCCCCTGATTTGTAAGGACCTTTTTCAGGAAAACGGATTCGATCCATGCGGGGAATCCATGGGTGCGCCTCGGGCGCAGGGCATCCCGTGGAAAAGAGCTTTCGACTGGAAGAAACCAGGGGGAACCCCCAGGTCATTCACCTTATTGAGTTCCCCGCCACCGCGGGTTAGAGTGGGGGCAACTTCAAGGAGGACGACACGGACCATGCCTTTCGACGACACCGACAAGCTCTATCCCATGGACTGGCCATCGCTCTGGCGGCTCGAACACCGGCGGGGGCGCCTCTCCTACGTCGCGAACCTCCTTTTCTGGAGCGTCGTGACGGGGCTCCTCTGGTGGTTCGGGTACATCGCGCTGATGCTCTTCACGCCGGGCGGCGCGCTCGCCTTCACGGTCTTCATGATCCTCTTCTGGCTCGCCGTCTTCTCGGCGCTCGGCATCCAGCGGCTCCACGACTTCGGGTACTCCTCGGAGTGGGCGCTGCTCCTCTACGTCCCGGTCGCGAACGTCATCCTGCTGTTGATGTTCGTCCTCGTGAAGGGGAAGGGCGGCCTGAACCCCTATCCGCCGCTCACCTGAGTTCCGGGGGCCGGATCAAATCAAACACAAAAAAACACAACGAAAACACAACGCTCGAATGCACGGAGGGCGTCTTCCCGATTGTGGGGGGACGCCCTCCGTTCATGTTCTTTCGCGGTTCATTCCTTGTTCATTCAGACGGGGAAACGAACCCTGTGTGGAAGCCCCGGCCTTCACAGCACTCAGAGCACCCTGAAGATCGTGTGCCCGCGTCCGTCCCGTGAGACCTCGACGACAAGGCGGCCGGCCGTGTCCGACGCCTCCCCCTCGCCACCATCGACGTCCATGGGCTTGCCGCCCGCGACCGGCACACCGCCCGGTCCCGCGACGAGCCAGCAGTCGTCCTCCTCGGCGTTCCCGCGGTGTTCGAGCATCACGAGCGGCTTGAAAAGCGAGGCCCTCGACGTGACGGCGCGGCGGACCCGCCTGGCCCGAGCACGGGGCGCCTTCCCCGGAGGCGGCGGCCCGGCGTCGGCCTCCTGACGCGGTCCCTCGGTGAACTCCTCGACGAGGGCGCTCATCGGCGTGCCGCGGGCACGGCGCTTTGGATCGAAGCCCCCAGGGTTTCCGTCCTCTCCGGCAACCTCTCCGGGCATGACCGTGCCGAGGAAGCGTCCGAGCGTACCGACGACGTCGACGCGGGGAGAAGACGCCTCACCGGAATCGGCTGCGGGGCCCGTCCCGACCGAGGCGAGCACGCCTGCGGGGAAGTTGGCGAAGAGTCCCGAGAGGGCGGCCGCCCAGGCACCCAGTCTGCCGAAAAATCCCCGCACGGGATTCCCGGGGAGAAGCGGGCGTGAAGCGGTGGCACCGGCGACGCACCCGGGCGTTTGAATCCTCTTCCCCGGCGGCCTCCCGATGTTTCCCCCGGGCATCTCCTGAGTGGCCCGAATCCTTTGAAGCCCTTGAGCTCCCATCATGGCGAATTCCTCGTCTGTTTTGTGTGTCCCGTTCATGAATCCTCATCCCGACATCCCAGGTTCCGTCCGCTTCATGCCGGCTTTTCGCAGGCCTGCCGATTTTCAGAAGGAACGGCTGCAGGGCGTCGGAAAAATCATCCTAAACGAGGACGTCGGCTACAGGACGGACCATGAGCAACTGCAATCGTGAGGGCACTGTGAACTTTGTGAGGATTCGTTTCGAACGCCCGCACCGAAGGGGAAACGAGGGAAAGGGAAGCGAAAACGGAAAAAAAGAGACCCCGGCGCCGCCACATTCGAGGTGAGTCGGACTACCGTCCGTTCTTCCTCAGGAGCGGCGGGGCCGGAGCCTCGCTTTCATGCATGCACGGCCAGGCGCCCGGGCCCGGTTCACGGCATGCGCTCAAACACCCGGATGATCAGTCCTTGCGCTTGTTGTTGGCAAAGAAGTTGGCCTTCTGGATGTCCTCGGTGCGGATCGTGAACAGCTCGTTCGTGAGCTTGTCGGTGAGGGCCTCGGCATCGGCGATCACCTGGTAGCTCCAGTCGTGGATCATCTTCCTGGCCTTGTTCGGGTCGACCTTGGCGACCTTCAGGTACTCGGCCTCGAAGGCCTTCTGGCGTTCGGCGAGCTGGGTTTCGAATTCACCGTAGGCCTTCTTGACGATCGGGGCGAGCTTCGGGTAGTCGGTCATCACGAGCGTCTGGAGCTTGCGGTACTTCCAATAGGCGGAGACGTTGTCGGCCTTGTCCGTGCCCACGCCGTAGTGGGCGGGATAGGCGTCGAGGCCCTGGTAGTAGGGCAGGTACACCGAGAGGTCGGCCATGCCGAAGGCGAGGTAGGTCACTTCACCGATCTCCTTCGGGAGCCACGGACGGACCTGCATGACGTGGGACTCGTAGGTGCGGAAGACGCTGATCGGGCGGATCTTGGAGTCGCCCTTCAGGCCGTTCGTGTACGGGTCGAAGCCCTTGCCTTCATAGTGGTTGCGGAGCATCGCCTTGAGGTCCGCCACGGAGAGCTTCTGCTCGGGCTTCATGAAGACCGGGAAGTCGCGGCCGTTGTACATGATCTGCTTGGTGGACGGATTGAACTGGGCCTGGATTTCACAGACGCGCGGGTCGTTGTAGACGCGGTCGCGGTCGTCGTCGCGGCAGTAGGCCTTCGAGAAGTTGAACTCACCGTCCTTCTTCGGGTCGTAGAAGCCGTGCTTGGTGGCGAATTCGACGAGGTCGGGGCTCGCCATGTAGTCGGAGTTGCCCTTGATGTACTTCTGGAGGCGGCCCTGGTTGCCCGTGGAGAAGTAGACGTCCTCGGGGATGCGCTGGGCGAGCCACTGGTGGCCCGTGCCGGTTTCGAAGTACCAGAGTTCGTGTTCGTCGACGAAGGCGACGCCGAAGCCTTCACCAGCACCGATCTCCTCGACGATCTTGCCGAGGAGCTGGACGCCCTCGCGGGCCGAGTGCATGCGCGGCAGGATCACGTCGGGGATGTCGTCCTCGGTGATGCCCTTGTCCTCGACATAGGGGTCGATGGCGAGGAAGTCGTCGCGCGCGAAGATCGATTCCGTGCCGGAAATGCCCACGCCGAGGCTGTTGAAGCCGACGGCGCCGTGGAGCTGCGTCTTCCAGTTCGGGACGGTCGAATAGGCGAGGCCGTTCTCGGGGAGCGGATACTCGAAGTTGTTGGCGCCGTTGTGGTCGGCCGTGCGGTACATGCCCTTGACGCCGTGGGTGGCGGGGTGCATGACCATGTGCTGGGCCTTCAGAGCGGAGGAGTCCGCGGAACGGGCGATCAGGCGGGAGCCGTCGACGGAGGCCTTGTCACCGACGAGGACCGTGGTGCAGGCCTGGGCGCCCAGCGTGAACACGGACGAGAGCGCGATGGCGATCAGAAGTTTTTTCATGACTCTATCCTCAATGGATTGGTGGTTGGTGGTTCGCGCCGGTCGCGCTCCCCGATCTCTTGCGGTCGTTTCGGGAGGGGTGCTGGGTTCCGTGCGGAGGTGTCCATGTCGGCGGCTGAGTTAGGTGGCCGTGTGCCGGAGGGGATCCTTAAGGGGATCCATCCTGCGCCTTTGGTCAGGAGGCTGGGTCGTCGTCAGGACCCCCGTGTGGATGGAGTGCACCGGGGCCGACGCCGAGGTCACTTTAACGCCGGGGTGAAGGGGCGGGTACGGGTGTTTCCCCTTATCCCCCAGGGGATACGGACGGACGCAGGGACCTTTCCACCTGATGTGCAAGGATTATTCCGAAAAACCGCGGGAGGCCTCCCGATGAAGGGCCGGTCACAGAGCACCGATTTGCGG
>CAJMRV010000085.1 GCA_905215795.1 uncultured bacterium
TTGGTGGTGTGAGAGGGGAGGAGCACTGAGAGTGCTCCCCTCTACTCGATTCCGGTTTCCCCTTCGGGGCGCGTCCTCAGAGGAGTTCGATGCCGAACGACCCCAGCAGGCTCCCCGTCTCGAAGAGCGGGAGTCCCATGATGCCCGTGAAGCTCCCCTCGATCCTCGAGATGAAGAGCGAGGCGCGGCCCTGGATGCCGTAGCCGCCCGCCTTGTCGTAGGGCTCGTCGGTGGCGGCGTAGCGCACGACCTCCTCCTCGGTGAGGGTCTTGAAGGTGACCTTCGAGTGGGAGACGAGGTGGCGGACGTCCTTTTCGGAGGTGCCCACGACCACGCAGGTGCGCACGTCGTGCGTGCGTCCGGAGAGCTCGCGCATGAAGCGCTCGGCCTCCGCGCGGTCGGCGGGCTTGCCGAGGATCTCCGAGCCGAGGCTCACCACGGTGTCGGCGGCCACGACGACGAGGCCGGCGTCGTACCCGAGCTTCTCCTTGAGGAAGAGGCCCTCGCGGAACTTCTCGAGCGCCGTCCTGACGACGTAGTCGGCGGGCGCCTCGTTCTCATGGACCTCCTCGTCGCCGGGGAAGTAGCCGAGCGTGTGGGCGTTCGATGCGATCACCTCCACGTCGAGGCCGAGGCCTGTGAGGAGTTCGCGGCGGCGGGGGCTCTTGCTCGCCAGAAGGATCTTGGGGGACATCGTCGGTTCGTCTCCAATGGGGTTGTTCGTCTTTTGCGTGCTCAGGCCCTGTGGTAGGGATGGCCCGCGAGGATCGACCAGGCCCGGTAGACCTGTTCGGCGAGGAGCACGCGTGCGAAGGCGTGGGGAAGCGTCATCGAGGAGAGGCGGATCTTGAGGTCGGCGCGCTCCTTGACGGCGGGCGCGAGTCCGTCGGGGCCGCCGATGATGAAGGCGGGCGTGCGGTTCTCGCGGCGCCACGAGGCGAAGAGCTCGGCGAGCTCCATCGTGGTCACGTCGCGGCCGTGCTCGTCGAGCACGACGACGAGGTCGTCGCGGTCGACGGCCTCGAGGATGCGGCCCGCCTCGGCTTCCATGAGCTGGGCGGGCGTCTTCCCGTGGCGGGGCTCGGTGCGGATCTCCCGGAGTTCAACGCGGAAGTCGCGGGGGAAGCGTCCGAGGTAGTCGCGCGTGGCGTCCTGGGCCCAGTCGGCGATGCGCTGGCCCACGGCGATGATCTTGGTCTGCATCGCTCCGGCCTTCCTCAGGCGCGGTGCGGCATGACGCGGGCGCGGCTGTCCTCATCGAGCTGCATGAAGACTTCCTTGCCGCCCCAGATCTCCTCGAGGTTGTAGTACTCGCGCACGGCGGGCTGGAGGCAGTGGACGACGATCTGACCGAGGTCGACGAGGACCCATTCGCCCGTGTCGCGGCCTTCGGTGCTCAGCACTTCGCCGCCGTTGGACTTGACGTCCTCGGCGACCGAGCTGGCGAGGGCGCGGGTCTGGCGGTTGGAGTTGCCCGAGGCGATCACCACGCGTTCGAACTGGTCGGTGAGGTGTTCGGTGTTGAAGACCTTGATGTCCTTGGCCTTCACGTCTTCAAGGGCGTTGACGACGATTTCGGTTAAATGATTGATGTCCATGTTTGTTCTTGTTACCTGTTGTTGATGATTCGGTGCGCGTCCCATGGGGATGCGCCTCACTCCCCGGTGTAGAGGCCGTGGGAGGCGATGAACTCGCGGGTGGAGGTCTTGAGCCAGGCGGCCACGCTTTCAGGTTCGCCCCGGCGGTAGGCCTCCCGGATCTCGGTGGAGGACTCCGGCGACCTGGGCATCCGGAAGTGCACGACCGAGCCGTGCGGCCTCACGTGGATGTCCTCGACCATGCCGCTGTGGAGCTTCTCGAACCCGCGCAGTTCGGCGTCGACCGGAACGGCATCGATCCGGTTGGCCACGGCGATGTGCACGTAGTTGAGGATGCGCTGCCATTCGACCCACGTGTCGAAGCGGGCCCATTGGTCGTCCCCCAGGATCCACACGAGGGAGCGTTCCGGCCCGTAGCGCTCCCGGAGCACCTCGACGGTGCGGATCGCGTAGGTCGGCGCGCCGAGCGTGAGCTCGGTCGTGTCGAGTCCGAAATGAGGTTCGTATTGTATCGCGGCGCGGAGCATTTCCAAGCGCAGGTCCACGCCCGTGACGTCTTTTTTCTGCCAGGGGCTCGGTGCGGGAAGGAATTCCACGCGCGCGAGCCGCAGTTCGTCGAGGGCGGCCTTCGCAAGGGCCAGGTGCCCGCGGTGGACCGGGTCGAACGTGCCGCCCAGGAAGGCGAGCGGCAGCATGGTTTTGAGCGGCTCCTCAGTCAAGGGGGTCACCTCGTTCTCAAATCAAAGGGGGGTGATTTCAGTATAGACGGTTTCAGGTGACCGGGCGCGCGGCCGGCCCCGGGGACGCGAAAAACCCGGCGGCGTTGCGGGAACGCGGCCGGGTCCTTTCCGACGTCCTCCCCTCGGGGGGAGGCGTGGAGCTTATTCAGCGTCTTCCGGGAGCTCGATGGCGGCCGAGGTGTAGACCTGCTGGACGTCGTCGAGGTCGTCGAGGGCGTCGAGGAGCTTCTGCATCTTGACGGCGTCCTCGCCCTTGAGTTCGATCTCGTTGTCGGCGCGGTACGTGATTTCCGCGACTTCGGGTTCGAGACCGGCTTCCTCGAAGGCCTTCTGCACGGCGTCGAACTGGTCGGGCTGGCAGATGACTTCGATCACGCCGTCGTCATCGGTGACGACGTCGTCGGCACCCGCTTCGAGGGCGATCATCATGACCGTGTCCTCTTCGGCGGCGCCGGGGGCGAACATGAACTGGCCGACGTGCTGGAACATGAAGGCCACGCAGCCGTCGGTGCCGAGGTTGCCGCCGTGCTTGGTGAGCGCGTGGCGGACGTCGGCGACGGTGCGAACGCGGTTGTCCGTCGTGCAGTCGATGATCAGGGCGGCGCCGTTGAGGCCGTAGCCTTCATAACGGATTTCCTCGTAGGTCACGCCTTCGAGCTGGCCCGTGCCCTTGAGGATGGCGTTGTTGATCGTGTCCTTGGGGACGTTGCCGCTGCGGGCCTTGTTCAGGGCCAGGCGGAGACGGGAGTTGGACTCGGGGTCGCCGCCGCCCATGCGGGCTGCGACGATGATCTCGCGGACGAGCTTGGTCCAGAGGTTGGAACGTTTGGCATCCTGGCGGCCCTTGCGGTGCTGGATGTTGGCCCATTTGGAGTGACCAGCCATAGTATTCCTTTTTAAATCTTGATGAGTCCGACCGGGTGGACGGCGGGGCGGCGGGTCTCCGGAACTCTCTTCAAAAGGGCTCGACGGGGCTCGGCCGCACGGGCGTCGGGGCCGCGGATACGCGGCGCGGGAGGACTCGGGTTGAGCTTGACGAAACGGGGTGGAAGGCCGCCCTGGGCGGGGTTCCTCCCCATGCGAAACCACCTATTCTAAACGAAAAGAGGGCTCGTCTGAGCCCTCGGGATTATAAAAAACGGAAAACCGTCCTTTATCTATGGATTACTTCATGAGACGGGAGACCGTGGCCTTCCAGAATTCGAGACCCTGGACGACGGCGTCCTCGTCGACGTCGAAGGTCGACGTGTGGTGGCCGCCGGCGGGACGGTCCGCACCGAGCACGAAGAACGCGGCCTTGCCGCCGTGGGCCTGCACGCGGCGGGCGAGGATCGTGGCGTCTTCGGAACCGCCGAAGTTGCGGCTCTGTTCGATCACGTTCATGCCCTCGACCGTGTGGCCGGCCGCGGCGAGGAGTTCGACGAGTTCGGCGTCGTTGGTGAGGTCGACGGCCTCGCCCATCTTCTCGATCTCGTATTCGCAGAGCTGCGCTTCGGCCGAGGCCTTGATGATGCGCAGGGCGGCGTCGTACATGTACTGGTTGATCTCGCCGGTTTCGCCGCGCACCTCGAGCTTCATCTCGGCGGAGCTCGGGATCACGTTGCGGCCTTCGCCGCCCTTGAGCTGGCCGACGTTGATGCGCGTCATGCCGGAGCCGTGGCGGGCGATGCCCATGAGCTGGGTGAAGGCGTAGCAGGCCGCCGCGAGGGCGTTGTGGCCCGCGTTCGGTTCGACGCCGGCGTGGGCGGGACGGCCCTTGAAGCGGACGTCGACCTTGGTCGTGCAGAGGAAGCCGTAGGGGTTGACGCAGACTTCGCCGGACTTGCACATCATCGAGATGTGGGCGCCGAGGAAGACGTCGCAGTCGTCGACCACGCCCGAGGCGGCCATGCCGGCGGCGCCGCGCACGCCTTCTTCAGCGGGCTGGAAGAGGAACTTCACCTTGCCCTTCATCTCGTCCTTGTGGTCGGCGAACCAGTGGGCGAGCGCGAGGCCGGTGGAGGTGTGGGTGTCGTGGCCGCAGGCGTGCATCAGGCCGGGACGGCGGGAGGCGAAGCCTTCGCGCGCGGGCTTGTGGTCCTGGGCGTCGGATTCCTGGACGGGCACGCAGTCGATGTCGAAGCGCAGCGCCACCGTGGGGCCGGGGCGGCCGGTGTCGAGCACGCCCACGCAGCCGGTGAGCTTCTCCATTTTGGCGAGGAGTTCCTCGGAGACGCCGTTCTCACGGGCGGCCTGGATGCCGCCTTCGACGAGTTCGGGCTTGCGGCCGAGGCATTCGTCGGGGTTGATGACGTCATGGCCGAGAAGGACTTCATAGCCGTACTTTTCGAGCTCTTCGGCGATGAGCGCCGTGGTCGTGAACTCGGTCCAGCCCACTTCGGGGAACTGGTGGAGTTTGCGGCGGATGCTGATCAGTTGGTCTTTGTAGCAGCAATCTTGGGACATAGGGAACTCCTTGTGATTTGTCTGTGGTCTTTTGAGTGGTTGGTCGGGTCCGCATTAAGTGGTTAGTGTTTGTGCGGACATATTTGCACACCTTGCGGGACAACGGTTGTGACGTGTTCCCGGTGGGCGGGGTCAATAAATATATGTTACTCCCCTCAATCGTCAAGATGCCCTCCTTGTTTACCCTGTGTCAATAAACGGAGCCTTTTTTGCCCTATAAGGGGTACAGGGAAAATACTGCCTAGGTAGAATAGGGACTACCTATTGAGGGAGAGGAAATCCGTGATTCAGCGGAAAAAATCCCTCGATACGATGCGGAGGGCGTACGGAGGAGAGAACCGGGCGGCCCTCCGAGGTGACCAAGGAGAAGTAAAACAATGCACCACCAGAAATTCGACGCGGGCGACCGCGCCTTCGCCGCGCACCTCTTCGACGAGGTCCGCGCCATGTCCGCGACGCGCGAGGGCGTCACCCGCGAGGGCTATTCCGACAAGGAGGCCTCCGTTCTTGAATTCCTCACCGCCGAGGGCCGCAAGCTCGGCCTGGAACCCGAAACCGACGCCGCCGGCAACGTCTGGCTCGTCAAGCCCGGGCGCGACCGTTCGCTTCCCGCCTTCGTCGCGGGCAGCCACGTCGACAGCGTTCCCGAAGGGGGCAACTTCGACGGCCTCGCCGGGGTCGTCGCCGGCCTCGTCTGTGCACACCACTGGCACGCCGCCGGCGTGGAGTTCGAACGCGACTACCGCGTCCTGATGCTCCGCTGCGAGGAGAGCTCGTTCTACGGGAAGGCCTACGTGGGCTCGCTCGGCATGATGGGCCGCCTCGGTGAGAAGGAGTTCGCCCTCAAGCACCGCACCACCGGCGGCACGCTCGGCGAGGCGCTCCGCTCCCAGGGCGTCGACCTCGAGGCGGTCTCCACGGGCCGTCCCGTCATCGACGTCGACAAGATCGCCGCCTTCGTCGAACTCCACATCGAACAGGGTCCCATGCTCGACGCCTCGGAGACGGTCCGCACGGGCCTCGTCACCGGGATCCGCGGCAACATCCGCCACAAGGCCGTCAAGTGCCTGGGCGTGGCCGCGCACTCGGGCGCCGTCGACAAGGCCTACCGCCACGACGCCCTGATGGCCACGGCCGAGCTCGTCCACCGCATGGAGGAGCGCTGGCAGGAACGCCTCGACGCGGTCGACGACCTCGTCTTCACCGTGGGCGTCCTCAAGCTCGCCGACACCGCCGCGATCTCCGTGATCCCGGGCGAGGTGACCTTCTCCGTGGACATGCGCTCGCTCTCCCTTGAGACCTGCCGCGCCTTCGAAGCCGAGATGCGCGAAGCGGCCGGGGAGATCGCCGCGCGCCGCGGTGTCTCCTTCGAGTTCGACGCGCCGCTCGTCACCGAGCCGGGCCTCGTCTCCAAGGCCGTCTTCGAGCGCCTTGAAAAGGCCGCCGCCGACGAGGGCGTCCCCGTCCGGGTCATGGCCTCGGGCGCCGGCCACGACACGGCCGTGCTCAGCGCCGCGGGCATCCCCGCCGCGATGATCTTCGTGGCCAACCAGAACGGTTCCCACAATCCCCGCGAGGCCATGAAGCTCGATGATTTCATGACCGGCGCCGAAGTCCTCCGCCGCGCCGTCGAGAATTTTGATTTAGCGTGACAGAGAGAGCAATGCAGAAGAAACTACCCAAAGTCATTTTGATCGACGACTATCCCCTCTATCGGAAGGCGATGTCGGACGTGCTCACGAACTCGGGCGAATTCCAGGTGATCGGCCAGACGGGCGACGCCAAGGTCGCCTCCGCGCTCGTGGCGCTCGTCCCCGACCTCGTCGTCATGGCGCTCGAGGTCGAGACCTACGACGCCATGGAGCTCCTCTGCTCGATCAAGGAGAACCACCCCGGCATCAAGGTCGTCCTCATCATGAACAGCGCCAACCAGAGCGAACTGCTTTTGAAGGCCCTCCGTCAGGACGCCAACGGCTATCTGCTCCGCACGATCGAGCCGGTCGAGTTCGTCGACCAGTTGAACAAGGCCGTCACGGGCGGCATGGCCTCGAGCGAGAAGATCACCTCGGTGCTCGCCGAGCTGCTGCGCGGACGCACCCAGATCCGCGAGGACCAGCGCTCGCTCCAGCTCCTCACGGAGCGCGAGACCGACGTCCTCGAGTGCATCGCCATGGGCATGAGCAACAAGGAGATCTCCGAGGCGCTCCAGATCCGCGACGGCACCGTCAAGGTCCACGTCAAGCACGTCTTGAAGAAGCTCAACTTCCGCTCCCGCGTCGAGGTCGCCGTCTGGGCGAGCGAGCAGGGATACAGCAGGAAGGGAAGCCGGGTGCGCCGCCGCTGACGCACGCGCCGTCCCGAAGATGAACACGCCGCCCGTCCGAGAGGACCGGCGGCGTTTCTTGGTGCGCTGGGCATGCGCAGTATCTAAAGGGTGAAAGTCCCGAAGGGCGG
>CAJMRV010000086.1 GCA_905215795.1 uncultured bacterium
AGTGAGCGGGGTGAAATGTGGGAAAATGTGGGAGCAAGTACTTCCTGTCCGGCATTTTACCGTCCGGACCGGTTTTTTCCCGGATCGATCATGTTTCAAGGCACCTCCCTTCTCGTTCTCGATGAAAAGGGACGGCTCTCCGTCCCGAAGAGACACCGCGCGCCGCTCGTGGGGGCCGAAGGCTCCCCCGTCACGGTGACGCGGCATCCCGACGGCTGCCTGGTCCTTTATCCCGAATCCGTGTGGTCGCGCAAGCGCTCCGAACTCGTCGGGCTCCCGTACGGGGCCCGCGCCTTCGTGCGCTACGTGCTGGGCTCGGCCGTCGACGTCAAGCTCGACCGTGCGGGCCGGCTCCTCGTCCCGGCCGACCTCAGGGAGCTCATGGGCATCACCCACGAGGTGGCCCTCGTGGGCGTGGGAGCCCACCTCGAGCTGTGGGACCGCGCGCGCTTCGAGGAGGCCGAGCGGGAGGCCGTCGAACAGGGCTTCTCCGCCGCGGACTTCAGTTTCTGATCGGTCCATCGACGTTCCCGGCCTCCGAGGCCCGGAACGGTTTGTTGTTTTTTTCAAGAGTATCCGGTTGTGAGTGGAACGTTCGTACATCTGTCAGTCATGGCGCAGGAAGCGCCCGAGGCCCTCGTCGTCGACCCCGACGGCGTCTACGTCGACGGCACCTTCGGCAGGGGAGGCCATTCCCGGCTCATCCTCGCAAAGCTCTCCGAAAAGGGCCGCCTGATCGCCTTCGACCGCGACCCCGAGGCGGTGGCCGAGGCCGGCCGCATCGAGGACCCGAGGTTCTCGATCGTGCACGCCCCCTTCTCCGAAATGGCCGGACGCCTCGCTTCGCTCGGCGTCGAGGCCGTCGACGGCATCTTCCTCGACATCGGGGTGAGTTCGCCCCAGATCGACGACGCCGGACGCGGCTTTTCGTTCCGTTTCGACGGCCCGCTCGACATGCGGATGGACACCACCTCGGGCGTCTCCGCCGCCGAGTGGCTCGCCACCGCCGAGGTGGGCGAGATCCAGCGCGTGATCCGCGAATACGGCGAGGAACGCTTCGCCGGTCCGATCGCCAGGGCGATCGTGCGCCGCCGCGAAACCAACCCCCTCAAGACGACCAGGGAGCTCGCCGACCTCGTCGCCTCGGTCGTCCCGAGGAACAAGAAGGACGTCAACCAGCACCCCGCGACCCGCACCTTCCAGGCGGTCCGCATCGAGATCAACCACGAGCTCGACGAGCTCATGACGACGCTCTCCGATTCGGGGAGCCTCCTGCGTCCGGGCGGCCGCCTCGCGGTGATCAGCTTCCATTCGCTCGAGGACCGCATCGTCAAGCGCTTCTTCGAGAGGGCGGCCCATCCGGAGCGCGCCCTCGACCCGAGGCTGCCCTTCACCCAGGACCAGCTTCCGGCGCCCCTGTACGAGGACGTCGTGCGCATCAAGCCCTCCGAACGCGAGTGTGAGGAGAACCCCCGCGCACGTTCGTCCATTCTTCGGGTCGGCACCCGCACCGCGGCGCCCTGGCCCGGGGAGTTCGACGCATGGCACAAATGAGTCCGCTTCTCAAGCTTGTGGCGCTCGGGGCCGGTAGCCTCGTCTTCCTTTGCTTGTCCGTGCATCTCATCAACGTTCAGTACCACGCCCGCACGCTCTTCGTCGAGCATGAGAAGGCCGTGGCCCACGGACGCCACCTCAAGGACGACCAGGCCGAGCTCCTGATGAAGATCCGACGCGCCTCCCTTCCGGGGAGGATCGCCGAGGGTGCCCAGTCGATGGGCCTCGTGATTGCTTCGGATGAGAACACGGTGAGCCTTGTCATGGACGCCGACGAAGGCCGCGGCCCCGCCGAGGGCGCCTCCGGGGAGAAGAAATGAAGGGCGCCTTCGGAAGATGGTTCAGGGGACTCTCCTTCATCCGGTGGTTCCTCGCCTCGAGGATCGGCCGGTGGTTGGGCGACGTCTACCGGAAGGACGCCCGTGAGAAGCCGGCCGAGCCGGCCGACCCGGGTGCGCCGCTCCTGACGATGAAGATCCCCCGCCTGCGGACCAGCATCGCGATGGCGGCGATCGTCGTGCTCTACATCGTCCTCGGCGGGCGAGTGCTCTACTTGCAGTACCTCCAGACCGACTTCCTCCAGCAGAAGGGTGAGGCGCGCTATGCGCGCACCATCCCGATCGCCGGCATGCGAGGCGAGATCCGCGACCGCAACGGCGTCGTGCTCGCCTCGAGCCAGCCCACGCGCGACATCTGGGCGGACCCCGAGTTCGTCAAGAAGAACCTCGACAAGGATGCGCTCAAAAGTCTCGCCAAGGTCCTCCACATGCCCTACAAGGAGCTCATGGAGAAGCTCAGGAACCCGCCGAGCCGCAACTACGTCTACCTCGCACGCAACCAGGACGTCGGCACCGCCGAACAGGTCCACGCCCTCGGCATCGCCGGCGTGGGCGTCACCTCGGGCATGCAGCGCCAGTACCCCGACGGCGAGGTCATGGCCCACATCGTGGGCGTGGTTGGCCGCAACGGACGGGGCCAGGAAGGCGTCGAGCTCGCCAAGGAGTCGGAGCTCGCCCCCGAGGCCGGCGCCCGCCGCGTGATCCGCGACCGCTACCACAGGAACGTCGACGACATCTGGGTCAAGGACGCCAGGAGCGGGAGCAACGTCACCCTCGCGATCGACTCGCGCGTCCAGTTCGTCGCGCACCGCGCGATCAAGGACATGGTCGAGTCGACGGGCGCCATCGCCGGCGCCGTCGTCGTGATCGACGTGAAGACGGGCGAGGTCGTCGCCCTGGCCAACGTGCCGAGCTACGACCCCAACGACCGCTCGACGATGAACTTCGCCAGGATGAGGAACCGCGTGCTCACCGACCAGTTCGAGCCCGGCTCGACGATGAAGCCCTTCGCGATCGCCAAGGCGGTCGACATGGGGCTCGTCGACCCCCTGACGACGATCCAGACCTCGCCGGGGAAGCTCACCATCGGTGACCGCACCATCGGCGACACCCACGACTACGGTCTGATCACCGTGGCCGAGGTGCTCTCGAAGTCCTCGAACATCGGCACGAGCAAGATCGCCCTGGAGATTCCCCCCGAGACCCTTTACCAGACCTATCTGGACCTCGGCTTCGGGCGTCAGCCCAAGATCGAGTTCCCGGGATCGACCCGCGGGCGCCTGCGCCCCGGCAAGACCTGGCGGCCCATCGAACAGGCCACCATTTCGTACGGTCACGGCGTGACCGTCTCGCTCCTGCAGCTCGCCCGGGCCTACACGGCGCTCGCCCTCGAGGGCGGCGTCGTCGACCTGACGCTCTTCAAGCGCGAGGGTCCCGCCCCCGTCGAGCGCCAGGTCTTCAAACCCGAGACCGCCCGCAAGGTCCGTGCCATGATGATGGACACGGTCAAGCGCGGCGGCACCGCCACCCGCGTGAAGGTGGCCGGATACACCGTGGCCGGCAAGACCGGCACGGCCCTCAAGGTCAAGAACGGGAAGTACTCCCGCGACGTGGTCGCCTCCTTCGTGGGCATCGTGCCCGCGACCGACCCGCGCTTCGTGGTGGCCGTCATGGTCGACGAACCGCGCAAGGGCCGCTACGGCGGCACCGTCGCCGGACCCGTGTTCAACACCGTGGCCCAGGCCGCGTTGAGGACCTTCCAGGTCCCCGCGGACGACAGCGACGAACAGTCCCAGAAAACGCGGGGACTGCTCGCAGAGGCCAAGAAGCGTTATGAGGATGCAAGAAAATGAGAGAAGAAATCAACGCCGTCGTGGACTGGCTCCGGGAGCATTCGCGACCGGGGGCCAGGCTCGACCTGGACACCCGCGTCCTGAGGGCGGGCGACGTGTTCGTCGCCGTCCCGGGACTCACGACCGACGGGCGCAACTTCATCAAGGTCGCCCAGGCCCGCGGGGCCGCGGCCGTGATCTATGAGAAGCGCGGCGCCGCCCCCGTGACGCAGCTCCCCGCGCTCGCGGTGGAGGACCTCCGCTCCAAGCTCGGCGCGATCGCCTCGGGCTTCTACGGAGACCCCTCCGCGGAGATGACGGGCATCGCCGTCACCGGCACGAACGGCAAGACCACCACCACCCACTGGATCGCCGGCATCCTGTCGGCCTCGGGCCGTCCCTGCGCCACGATCGGCACGGTGGGGACGCACCTCGGCGAGGAGTCCGTCGAGGGCCCCTCGCTCACGACGCCCGACGCGTTGAGCCTGCAGCTGATGCTGAGGATCCTGCGCTCGAAGGGGGCCTCGGCCTTCGCCATCGAGGCGAGTTCGGTCGGCCTGGAGCAGGGGCGTCTCTTCTCGGCCGAGCTGAGGGTGGGCGTCTACACGAACCTTTCGAGGGACCACCTCGACTACCACAAGACGATGGAGGCCTACGCACGCGCCAAGACGCACCTCTTCGAGGCGCGCGGCATGCGCTCGGCCGTCATCAACGCCGACGACGCGCTCGCCGGCATGATGGCCTCGGCCGCCCGTGACAACGGGCTCGAGGTCTGGTCCTTCTCGCTCAAGGGCGAGCGCCCCGCGTGGGCGGACCGCGTCCTCCTCGGGACGGCCCTCTTCAAGGGCGCCCGCGGCATGGACCTCACGATCGCGCTCGATTCGCAGCGCGCCACCGTCTCCCTCTCGCAGATCGGGGCCTTCAACGCGGAGAACGCGCTCGCCGCGGCGGGCGCCGCGCTTGCCGCCGGCCTCGGTTTCGAGGAGGTCGTCCGCGGACTCGGTTCAATCGAGGAGCCCCCGGGACGCATGCAGACGCTCTTCGCGCCGCACGCTCCGTGCGCCGTCGTGGACTACTGCCACACCCCCGACGCCCTCGAGAAGGTGCTCGTCACGCTCAAGGCCCTCATCGCCCCCGGCGGCCGCCTCAAGGTGGTCTTCGGCTGCGGCGGCGACCGCGACCACGGCAAGCGCCCGATGATGGCGGAGGCCGCGGCGCGCTGGGCCGACGAGGTCATCGTCACGAGCGACAACCCCAGGAGCGAGGATCCCGAGGCGATCATCGACGAGATCATGCCGGGCGCCCCCGGGGCGCGCCGCATCGTCTCCCGCCGCGAGGCGATCCATGAGGCGGTCGAGTCCTCGGGCCCCGCCGACATCGTGCTCGTGGCCGGGAAAGGTCACGAGGACTACCAGGAGGTCAGGGGCGTGCGCCACCATTTCAGCGACGTGGAGTGCATCCGCGAGGCCTTCAACAACATCTACGTCCGGGAGGAGAAGTGATGATCAACACTGCATGGCTGCGCGAGGCGCTCGACGAGGTCCTCGTGGACTGTCCGCTCGATGATTCGGTGGAGTTCACGGGCGTGAGCACCGACACGCGCACCGTCCGTCCGGGCGACCTCTTCTTCGCCATCGTCGGCGATCGCTTCGACGGACACGATTACCTCGACGCCGCCCTTGAAATGGGGGCCGCGGCCGCGGTCGTGAGCCGCCCGGTCGGGGACGTCGACATCCCGCAGATCCTCGTCACGGAGACGAGGATGGCCTACGGCATCGGCGCGCATGCCTGGCGCGAGCGCTTCCGCATTCCGGTCGCGGCCGTGGTCGGCTCGAACGGCAAGACCACGACGACGCAGCTCCTCGGTTCGGTCTTCAAGGCGTTCTACGGCGAAGATGCCGTGTGCGTGACCAAGGGCAACTTCAACAACCTGATGGGCGTGCCCCACATGCTCTGGTCGTTGAGGGAGCACCACAAGGCCGCGGTGATCGAGGCGGGGATGAGCTTCCCCGGCGAGATGCCGCTCCTGGCCAACTGGATCTCCCCGACGGCCGTCCTGATCACGAACGCCCAGCGCGAGCACCAGGAGTTCCTCGACGGGGTCGAGGCGAGCGCCCGCGAGAACGGCTTCATGATCGTGGGCACCCGGACCGATCCGGGCCTCGTCGTCTATCCCCAGGACGACCCGGGTGCGGGCGTCTGGGAGTACCTCACGCTCGCGCGCCGCGTGGCTTCGGTGACGTATTCGACCGATCCCGCCGTCGACGCGGACGTCTCCGGCACCGCCTCCGCGGAGGGCGTTTCCTTCGCGAATCCCCAGAACGGGTACCGAAAGGTCTATCCTTTGCATCTTGCGGGCTCGCACAACGTGCACAACGCCACGGGCGTGATCGCCCTCGCGCTCGCCTCGGGCATTCCCGAGGAGGCCGTCGAGGCCGGTCTGGACGCCTTCAGGGCGCTTCCCGGCCGCGGAGCGAGGCTCCGCCGCCGCGACGGCGGCCTCGTCCTGATCGACGACGCGTACAATGCCAATCCCGACAGCGTGGAGGCCTCCATGAGGATGCTCGCCGCCGAACCCGGCCGCAGGACCTTCGTGTTCGGCGACATGGGCGAAGTGGGGGCGGACTGCGACGAACTCCACCGCGAGGTGGGGCGCCGTGCGCGCGAACTCGGCATCGACGAGCTCTGGACCTTCGGTCCGAAGGCGCGTCTGGCCGCCGAGGCGTTCGGTCCGGAGGCGCGCGTCTTCGAGGACCGCGATGAACTCGGCCGCGCCGTGGCCGGGCACTCGGGCACGGTCACGCTCAAGGCGAGCCACTCCACCGGACTGCACCTGGTCGTCTCGGCGCTCAGGGAACAGAACTTATTTGATTAATCAACGGACCCGCGCGTGCGGGTCCACAACCGGAACGGGTCATGTTACTCGAACTCTTTCGTAGCTTAGGCGAACACTACTCCCATCTCACGGACCTCTCCTTCAGGGCGTTCATGTCGGCGCTCACCGCGCTCGTCCTGGGATTCGTCCTCGGTCCCTGGCTGATCGGCCGCCTGCGGGCCATGCACTTCGGCCAGGCCGTCCGACAGAACGGTCCGAAGAGCCACCTCGTCAAGCAGGGCACCCCGACGATGGGCGGCGCCCTGATCCTCTTCTCCATCGCCGTCTCGACGCTCCTCTGGGGCGACCTCGGCAACCGGTTCATCTGGGTCGTCCTCGGCGTGACGCTCGGTTACGGCGCCATCGGCTGGATCGACGACTACCGCAAGGTGGTCTACCGCGACCCCAACGGCATGAGCGCCCGTGAGAAGTTCGGCTGGCAGAGCGTGATCGCGCTCGTGGCGGGCTTCTACCTCGTCTTCGCCCTGGCCGTCCCCGCCGACGGAACGCTCGCCGGCACGATCTCGAACTGGATCGCCGACGGCTTCCCGCTCACGGTCTCCACGAACCTCGACCTCTTCATCCCGTTCCTCGGGAGCTTCGCGTTCCCCCTCGGGTTCGTCGG
>CAJMRV010000087.1 GCA_905215795.1 uncultured bacterium
ATCCTTTTTCTTTTTTGTTGAAGCCGCCCGCCCTCAGAGGGGGAGCGAGCCCATGGGCCAGAGCTTGAGCGCGCGGCGGTGCTCCCGCCAGTCCGCGTCGAGGTTCGCCACCTCGCGCCAGAAGGCCTCCGAGTGGTTGAACTCGACCAGGTGGGCGAGCTCGTGGCAGACCACGGCGACGAGGAGTTCGTCGGGAAGGAAGACGAGGCGCCAGGAAAAGGAGAGCGTCCCCCGGCTCGAACAGGACCCCCATCGGGTCCTCGCGCCGGAGAGCCGCCATCCCTTGGGCGCGCGTTTCGCGAGCGGGACGACGAGGCCGAGGACCTCCCCGATGCGGCGGCGCACCGTCGCCTTGGCGACCGCCTCGAAGGCGGCCCGGCGTTCGTCCATGGTGGATTCCGGTCCCGGAGCGAGCCGTATCTGAATCACGGGGCCGTCGACGGCGCGGTTCTCGCCCGCGCCGAGGAGGACCGTGGCGTCGGAGCCCCGGAAAAGCACGCTCGAGCCGTGCTCGAGCGTGGCGGGGAGCCCCGTCAGGGGATTCTCACGGGCCCGTTCGAGGGCCCTCCCGTGGACCTTCTCCATCCACGCGGTGAAGTCGGGGAGGCGCCGCCTCGCCGAGGCCGTGCTCATCCCCCGCGGGACGACGAGTTCGAAGTCACAGGGCGGCTCGAAGCGCATCCTCAGGCGTCGGGCCCGCTCGGAGCGCCGTAGCGTCAGGCGGACCACGCCCGTCGCGAGGACGACGTCCTCGGAGGCGTTGTCGGATGCCGAAGGCGCCTCCCGGGTGGGGAGGAGTCCCTCAATCAAGCCTTTGAAGTTCATCTTCGATCCAGGCCTCGACCTTCGCCGTGAGTTCCTGCGGATCGAGTCCCTCGGGACGGATGAGCGGCCCGATCGAGATCGTGATCACGCCGGGGCGCTTCGCAATCGAGTCCTTGGGCCAGAAGAGGCCCGCGTTGTGGGCGATCGGCAGCACGGGCGTGCCGGTGGCGCAGGCCACGCGGGCGCCGCCCGTCTTGTAGCGGACGTGGCCGCCCGGCGGGCAGCGGGTCCCCTCGGGGAAGAGGCAGATCCACCAGCCGCGCTTGAGCTTCTCGCGTCCCTTCTCGAGGAACTTCTGGAACGAACTGCGGCCGTCCTTGCGGTCGATCGAGAGCATGTCCATCGCAAAGAGCGCCCATCCGAGAAAGGGGATGCGGTTGAGGCTCTTCTTGTAGAGGTAGCAGCTCGGCTGCGGGATCACGGCGCCGAGACCGAAGGGGTCCCAGGCGGACTGGTGCTTGGAGAGCACCATCACGGGCTGCGAGCCGTCGGGGACGTTCTCCATCCCCTTGACGCGGTAGGAGAGTCCGCAGACGGCCTTCAGGGCCGCCAGCACGAACATGCACCAGGGCCGGCAGATCGCGCGGAAGCGCCACTCGGCGCTGGTGAAGGGCCAGGTCGCGAGGACCAGCAGGGTCATCACGATGATGCTCAGGGCGAGGACCAGATAGAAGATCCAGCCCCTCAGTGTGTTGATCATGGTCGTCGGCCCCGTCCTTGACGGAAGCGGGGCTCAAGAAAAAAGGACCGGCGCGCGTCTGGGATTCACTCCGGGAGGCGTTCCGATCCTTTGGGTTTTCAGGACTCCGTCGTCGGTCCCGACGGGGCGGCTCGAAGGCCGTCCCGAAGGGCGCCGGTCGGGAATCAGGCCGCCATGCGGGCGATGTTGGCGATGCGGTTCATCGCGGCGTGCAGGCGCTTCAGAAGGGCGAGGCGGTTGTTGCGGAGATCCGTGTCCTCGCAGTTGACCATCACCGATTCAAAGAAGGCGTCCACCGGGGCCTTGAGCTTGGCGAACTTGGCGAGCATCGTCTCGTAGTCGCCCTTTTCGAAGCACTCGAGGGCTTCGGGCTCGACGGCCGCGAGGGCCTCGAAGAGGTTCTTCTCTTCGGCGAGTTCGAAGCGGGCGGGATCGACGGCCACGTCGGCGGCGGCGTCCTCGCTCTTCCTGAGGATGTTCGAGATGCGCTTGTTGGCGGCCACGAGGGATTCGGCCTCGGGGAGCTTCATGAAGGCGCGCAGCGCTTCGAGGCGCTTGGGCACGTCGTGGAGGACCTCGGGGGCGAGCTCGAGAACGGCGTCCACCTCGTTGGCGGAGTAGCCGGAGTCACGGAGCATCACGCGCAGGCGGTCCATGATGAAGTTCTTGAGGGCTTCACGCTCGTCCTTGCCGCCGGGAACTTCGAGTTCCTTGACCCAGGCGGCCTCGAGGATGTCGTCGATCTCGACGTCGAGACGCTTCTCGATGAGCATGCGCAGCACGCCGAGGGCGTGACGGCGCAGGGCGAACGGGTCCTTGACGCCCGTGGGCATCTGGCCGATGCCGAAGAGGCCCGTCAGGGTCTCGAGCTTGTCGGCGAGGGCCACCGCGATGGAGACCGGGGTCGACGGGAGTTCGTCGCCGGCGTAGCGCGGCTGGTAGTGTTCGCGGATGGCGAGGGCGACGTCGTCGGCCTCCTTGTCGTGGCGGGCGTAGTACTCGCCCATGATGCCCTGGAGCTCGGGGAACTCGCCCACCATGAGGGTGCGCAGGTCGGCCTTCGCGAGGAGCGCGGCGCGCTCGGCATGAGCGGCGTCGGCGCCGATCTTCGCGGCGATGGCGGCGGCCACGGCGCGGACGCGTTCGACGCGTTCGGCCTGGGAGCCGAGCTTGTTGTGGTAGACGACGTTCTTGAGACCGTCGACGCGGCTCTCGAGGGTCTCGAGGCGGTCCTGGTCATAGAAGAACTTGGCGTCGGCCAGACGGGCGCGGACCACGCGGGCGTTGCCCTCGGAGATGGCCTTGCCGCCGTCCTTGGCCTCGAGCTGGCTCACCAGCAGGAAGCGGTTGATCAGACGGCCTTCGCGGCGCAGAGCGAAGTACTTCTGGTTGAGCTGCATCGTGAGGATGAGGCACTCTTCGGGCACTTCGAGGAAGTCCTCCTCGAACTCGCTCGTGTAGACGACGGGCCATTCCGTGAGGGCCGTCACTTCATTCAAGAGGTCCTCGGGCATGATCGGGTCGGCCTTGAGCTCGGCGGCCTTTTCCTTGAGGAGGCTGCGGAGCAGTTCGCGGCGTTCGGCGAACGAGGGCATGACGCGGGCGGCCTTCATCGTCTCTTCGTAGACGTCGGCGTTGGCGATCGTCACCGGGGCCGTCGTGTGGAAGCGGTGGCCCATCGTGATGCGGTCGGCCTTGAGGCCGAAGAACTCGACGGGGACGACCTCTTCACCGAAGAGGGCCGTGAGGTGCTTGACCGGGCGGACGAACGAAACGGTCGTCACGCCGTCGGCGAGCTGGTAGGTCATGACCTTCGGGATCGGGAGGTTCTTGATGGCGGCGTCGAGCGCGGTCTGCAGACCGGCGGCGAGGCCGACGCCCTTCCTGATGCCTTCGAAGACGAGCTGTTCCTGCTTGCCGTCGTCCTCACGCTTGAGTTCGGAGACGGGGCAGTCGATGCCGAGGGCGGCCATCTTCTTGACGAGGGCCTTGGTGGCGTGGCCTTCGGCGTCGATGCCGACGCGCACGGGCACGAGGCGCTGCTTGAAGGGCACGTCCGGGCTCACGTCGAGCACGTCGGTGATGTGGAAAGCGAGGCGGCGGGGCGCACCGTAGACGGTCACGGTGCTCGTCTCGGAGAGGAAGCCGTCCTTGCGGAGCTCTTCCTCGGTGCCGCGGGCGAACGCTTCGGAGAGGGTTTCAAGGGCCTTGGGCGGCAGTTCTTCCGTCTGGAGTTCAACGAGTAAATTCTTCAACATCTTTATCTATACCCTTGCTTTTATTCTTCACGTTTGAGCATGGGGAAGCCCAGGCGTTCACGGGAGTCGTAGTAACTTTGGGCCACGGCTCGGGAAATGTTGCGGATGCGGGCGATGTAGGCGGCGCGTTCCGTCACGGAGATGGCGCCGTGGGCATCCAGGAGGTTGAAGGTGTGGCCGGCCTTCAACACCATTTCATAGGCGGGGAGCGCGAGGTTGAGGTCCATCAGGCGCTTGGCTTCGCTTTCGAAGTAGTCGAACTGGCCGAGGAGCTTCGTGGTGTCGCTCGCCTCGAAGTTGTAGACCGACTGCTCGACTTCGTTCTGGTGGAAGACGTCGCCGTAGGTGAGCGTGTGCTCGTTGCCCATGGCGTCCTTCCACGTCGTGTAGACGAGGTCGAAGACGTTGTCGCAGTTCTGCAGGTACATCGTCAGGCGTTCAAGACCGTAGGTGATCTCACCGGTGATCGGCTTGCACTCGAGGCCGCCGACCTGCTGGAAGTACGTGAACTGGGTCACTTCCATGCCGTTCATCCAGACCTCCCAGCCGAGACCCCAGGCGCCGAGCGTCGGGTTCTCCCAGTTGTCCTCGACGAAGCGGATGTCGTTGACTTCGGTGTCGATGCCCAGCGCGCGCAGGCTGCCCAGGTAGAGGTCCACGATGTTCGTGGGCGAGGGCTTGAGCACGACCTGGTACTGGTGGTGCTGATGCAGACGGTTGGGGTTCTCGCCGTAGCGGGCGTCCTTCGGACGGCGCGAAGGCTGCACGTAGGCGGCGCGCCAGGGTTCCGGGCCGAGGGCCCTCAAGAACGTAGCCGTGTGCGAGGTACCGGCACCGACTTCCAAGTCAATCGGCTGCAGGAGAGCGCAGCCCTGACGATTCCAATACTCCTGCAGGCGCAGGATGACTTCCTGAAAGGTGATCATTCGCTTGATTCCGCCGATAAGATTATCGGTCCTTGAAATGGTTGATTTGAAAAAGAAGAGACGCGGAGGCACCTTCGGAGGCCCGCCCCGGCGTCAATCATGGAACTGTCCATTATAAACCCGAGACCAACGCGCTTTCTTGGAAAAACACACAATCCAGGAAATGAGCAGGAGAAGCGCCGCCGCCAGGAGCGGATAACGTTCCCCCGCGCGCACGTAGAGCGGCTCGGCCCCTTCGAGGCGGTAGGCCTCGAGGGTCATGGTGTCGACGGCCTCGTCGGAGAGTCGTTCGAGGACGCCTCCCCGGTGGTCGATCCAGGCGGTCGGGCCGTCGTTGCTCACGCTCACCACGGGACGTCCCGCCTCGACGGCGCGCACGCGCGCCATCTGGAGCTGCTGGCCGCGGATGCCCGGGCCGAACCAGGCGAGGTTCGAGGTGAGCACGATCAGGTCGGGCGAGCTTCCGTTGAAGAAGCTGCGCACGGTCCCGCCGTAGAGGTTTTCGTAGCAGATGAGCATGCCGATCCTGAGACCCCCGGCCTCGAAGAGGGGCTGCCCCCTCGAGCCCGCGCTCAGGTCCTGCATGGGGATGCCGAGGGCGTCGACGAGCGGGCGCGCCACGGAGGGCACGTACTCGCCGAAGGGCACGAGGTCGCGCTTGTCGACCTTGAAGACGCGGTCGCCCTCCCAGAGGAAGGCCGTGTTGTGGATGCGGCGGCCCTCCACGCGGAAGCCGCTCAGCACCACGGGCGCCGCGGCGGCGCGGCGCAGTTCGTAGAGGCCCGGGATCGACGGGAGGTCATCCGTCCTGAAGGGACGTCCGAGGAGTCCCTCGGGTGTGAGAAGCAGCCGGTGCCCGGGCTTGGCGTCCGCGGGCCAGGCGCCCGAGACGAGCGGCGCGACCGAGGCGAGGCGCGAGGCGTCGCTCGGACGGTAGGTGAAGCTGATCAGGGGGAGCTGCGGCTGGACGGCGCGCACCCAGAGTCCGCTCTCGGGGACGACGGCGGGACCCGGGGCCTTCTGCCAGAGGCCGGCGAGCCAGGCGCACGCGCCCGCCCAGACAAAGAGCGAGACGAGCCCGGCCGCGAGCGTGCGCATCGAGGTGCACCGCGAGGCGAAGACCGTGCCCGTCCAGAACGCCCCCGTGAGGAGCGCGAGCGACATCGCGAACGAGCCCCCGTAGGAGGCGAGCGATAGGAGCGGCGTGGAGACGGCGGCGTAGCCCGTCTCGAGCCAGCCGAAGTCGGGGAAGACGTGTCCGCGGACGAAGTCGAGGAGCGCCCAGGCGACGGCGAACGACGTGGCGGCCGCCCATGGGGAGCGCGAAGCAAGGGGTTTGGAGACGGCCGAGGCCGCCACCGGGAAGAGTGCGAGGCCCGAGGCGAGGAGCGCCCAGCCGGCGAGCGCCATCCACATCGGAAGGCCGCCGAAGAGATGCATCGAGCGGACCACCCAGAAGAGGCCCGCGCCGAAGTAGCCGGCGGCGAAGAGCCACGTCAGGCCCGCCGCGCCCCGTTTGGTGGGCGAGGTGATCCAGAGCGTGGCGAAGGAGGCCAGGGCCAGTGCGGAGAGGACGCCCTCGTAGGGGAGCGGCCCCGAAGAAAAGCCGATCGAGAAGACCATGCCGAGCACGGCCGAGGCGGATGCGCGCAGGGCGCGGCGCGGCCGGGCGTCGGCGCCGTACATCACAGCGGCACCCTCTCAACGCGCACGAGCGCCACCTGGCGCGCGTCCGAGCGCAGGATGCGGAAGCGGAAGCCCTTCTCGGAGATCTCCTCGCCTTCACGCGGGACGTGTTCGAAACGGTCCATGACGAGGCCGCCGATCGTCTCGACGAAGTCGTCCTCGAGGTCCGCGTCGAAGTATTCGTTGAACTGCTTGAGGTTGGTCTGCGCCTTGACGCGCCAGCCCGACCCGTCGGGCACGATGTTGTCCTTTTCGTCGTCCTCGTCGAACTCGTCGTCGATCTCGCCGACGATCTGCTCGATGACGTCCTCGATCGTGATCAGTCCGGAGACGGAGCCGTACTCGTCGACGACGAGCGCCATGTGGGTGCGGGTGGACTTGAAGTCCCGGAGCAGCACGTTGCTCGGCTGGCTCTCGGGGATGAAGCGGGCGGGACGGAGCACCGAGGCGACGTCGAGCCCAGGGTTGTCGATCAATCCCAGGAGGTCCTTGGCATGGAGAATGCCGAGGACGTTGTCCATGTCGTCCTTGTAGACGGGCACGCGGGAGCGCCCCGAGGCGATCAGGCGCGGGAGCCACTCGGAACGGGGCTCGGAGAGGTCGACGGCGTCGAACTTGGCGCGCGGGATCATGAGGTCGACGGCCCTGCGTTCGGAAACGGTCAGGGCGCCCTCCATCATGAGGAAGGTCTCCTCGTCGAGGACGCCGCCTTCGC
>CAJMRV010000088.1 GCA_905215795.1 uncultured bacterium
AAGGGCATCATGGCCACCCGTCTGGGCCGCCGCCACTGCGCCCAGGACTGCATCCGCGAGATGAGCCCCCGGGGCTTCCCGATCTACTGGCTCGGCCACGCGGGCGAACCCAACGACGCGGGCGAGGGGACCGACTTCTGGGCCACCTCCCACGGCTACGTCTCCGTTTCGCCCCTGCAGGTCGACCTCACGGCGCACCGCCAGATCAAGGGCGTCTCCGAGTGGCTGGAGACCAAATAACGACCCAACCATGTTGGACGCTTCCGCGGATTCTGCATTATGCTTAGGATTCAACGAAAGCGTCTTTCCAGAGGATTTCATTCATGACGAAAAGCCTGAACTTCACCACGAGCCGTGTCCCCGGCCTGGCGTGCGCCGTCGCCGGGGCGTGCCTCCTCCTTAGCGCATGCTCGACGAACCTCAATCCGCCGCGGATCATCGACCGTTCGACGTATGCCCCCGGGAGCCAGGTCACGCAGAGCACCGTGGTGACGAAGACCACCACCGCCCTGAAGGATTCCGGCAAGACGCACCGCATCGCCGAGGGCGACACCATCTACAACATCAGCTACCGCTATGGTCTCGACCAGGGCCAGCTGATGCGCCTCAACGGCATCACGGACCCCACCCAGCTCAAGCTCGGCGACGTCCTCCGGCTGCCGGTCGCGGTCGACGCTCCGCGTCCCTACACGCCCAACAGCCAGATCCGCGTGAACTCGGTCGACTTCTCGAAGTCGGCGGCCGAAAAGCCCGCTCCGAAGCCCGCCCCCGAGGCGAAGCCCGTCGAGCGCGTCGAACCGGTCCCGCCCGCGAGCGCCGCTCCGGTCCAGCCCGTCCTTTCGGGCACCCGCATGATCTGGCCGGTCAAGGGCAAGGTCGTCTCCAATTTCGCGCAGAACCGCCGCGGCATCGACATCCAGGGCACCCCGGGCGACGTGGTCGTGGCCTCGATGGACGGCCAGGTCCTCTTTGCGAACACGCTCACCGGCTACGGCAACACCGTCATGATCCGCCACGCCAACAAGCTCGTGTCGGCCTACGCCCACTGCGACAAGATCACCGTCAAGGTCGGCGAGCGCGTGCGCGCCGGCCAGAAGATCGCCGAACTGGGCGGCGACGACGCCAAGTCGGTCCTCCGTTTCGAAGTCCGGGACAACTCGGGCAAGAACAAGGCCGTCGATCCGATGCGGTACCTCCCCCGCTGAGCGATTTTTTTGAACACACACGTGCGGAACGACCCCGCTTTTTGCTAAAGTTCCGTTTCGTTTCAGATGACAGGACGCGCTTGTTCGATCACGACGGGCGCGTCTTTTTTCACACCCCGCAGTAGGCGCCGGTAGGTTCGGCGCCCGGTTGGTTCATGGAGATGTTTCGAGATGGCTCGATCCAGAAAGAAAGTCAAGGTCCCCGAATACTTCACGGTGGACGTGGAACGCCTCGACCAGGAAGGTCGCGGCGTGGCCCACAACAACGGCAAGGTTGTCTTCATCGAGGGCGCGCTCCCCGGCGAGCGCGTCGTCTATGAGCGCCTGCGCGACAAGCCCACGTTCGAGAAGGGACGCGTCACGGAGGTGATCCGTGCGAGCGTCCAGCGCGTCGAACCGCGCTGCCCGCACTTCGGCCTCGGGCCGGGGAGCTGCGGGGGCTGCGCGATGCAGCACCTCGAACCGCACTCGCAGGTGGCCTACAAGGAGAAGGTCCTCATGGACACCCTCTGGCACATCGGCAAGGTCAAGCCCGAGAACATCATCACCCCGATCTTCGGGCCCACGTGGCACTATCGCCACCGCGCCCGCCTGACCGTGCGCGACGTGCCCAAGAAGGGCGGCGTGCTCGTGGGCTTCCACGAGAAGGCCTCCTCGTACGTGTGCGACATGACCGAGTGCCACATCCTCACGAAGAACGTGGCCGACATGCTCGTGCCCCTGCGCGGCCTGGTCGAGTCCCTCGACATGCGCCAGCGCATGCCCCAGATCGAGGTCGCCGTGGGCGGTGACGGCCACACGGCCCTCGTCTTCCGCGTGCTCGACGAGGCGAGCGAATCGGACATGGAGAAGCTCGTCGCCTTCTCTAAGGAACACGGCTTCGACCTCTGGATCCAGCCCAAGGGCCCCGACAGCATCTACCCGTACCACCCCGAGGACGCCGACAAGCTCTCGCTGTTCCTCGCCGAGTTCGGCGTGCGCATCAACTTCAAGCCCACCGACTTCACGCAGGTCAACCACCAGCTCAACGAGACGATGGTGAGCCGTGCCGTGCACCTGCTCGACGTCAAGCCCGAGCACAAGGTGGCCGACTTCTTCTGCGGCCTGGGCAACTTCACGCTCCCGCTGGCGACGCGTTCCGCGAACGTCACCGGCATCGAGGGCTCCGAACAGCTCGTCGAACGCGCCCGTCAGGGCGCCCTCGACAACGGGCTCGCCGAGAAGACCGACTTCGTGGCCCGCAACCTCTTCACGTGGTGTGAAGAGGACTGGGACCAGCTCTGGGAACGCATGGGCGGCATCGACCGCGTGCTCATCGACCCGCCGCGTGAAGGCGCCATGGCGCTCGCCCGCGTCCTCGCCGCCACGGACAAGCGTCCCGAACGCGTCGTCTACGTGTCGTGCAACCCCGCCACGCTCGCCCGCGACTGCGCCATCCTGCACCACGAGGGCGGCTGGCACATCCGCGCCGCCGGCATCATGAACATGTTCCCGCATACGGGCCACGTCGAGTCGATCGCCGTGCTCGAGCCGGGCCCCAAGCCCGAACGCCCCGTGAACGTGGTCGGTGGTGAACGCCCCGAGGCGCCCGCCGCCGAAGCCGGAGAGGCTCCGGAAGAGGGCTGCGCCGATCAGACGGAGTGCGCCTCCGAATGATCCTCCCGCCGTCATGACGGCGTGAAGGCATGAAGCAATGAACAAGGCCGGGAACCCCGGGCTCCTCGACGGAGCAGTGGGTTCCCGGCCTTTTCGCGTCCGGTGGGGGCGTCCCCGTGGGGGAGTCCTCCGGTTACTTCGCCTTGGGCGTTGTCGGGACGACGAGCTGGGCGTCCTCGTTGAAGAAGCTCTTGTAGGCGAGCTGCAGGAAGATCGTCACCGAGAGCGTGACGCTGCCCATGATGCCGAGCATGATGGCGATCTGGTACTCGATCGCGGTGAACGGCGAGATCCCCGAGAGGATCTGACCGGTCATGAGGCCCGGCAGGAAGACGATGCCGATGCCGAGCATGGAGTTCACCGTCGGCAGGAGCGCGGAGTCGAAGGCCGAGGTGAGAATCGGCTTCATGGCGCGCTTCGGGGTGGCCCCGAGCATCAGGGCGTCCGTGATCAGCGCGCGGCGGGAGCGCACGGCGTCGAGCAGGTTGTTGATCCCGAGGGCCACGGCCGTCATCGAGTTGCCCACGAGCATGCCGGCGAGCGGGATGAGGTACTGCGGGTCGTACCAGGGGGAGAGCCCCACGACGACGAGCAGGAAGTAGAAGAGGCAGGCGAGCGTGCCGAGCGTCATCGACACGGCGACCGCCGTCTTCAGCTTGGGCGTGAGGCGCTCCTTGGCGCGTTTGGTGATGTTGTAGACGGCAAAGGAGACCATCGCCGCGAGCACCGCGAGCGAGAACCACGGCGAGGGGTTCTCGAAGATGTAGACGAGCACGTAGCCCATGATGATCAGCTGCAGGGTCATCCTCACCGCGGAGACCACGATGGCCTTCTCGCGCGGGATCTTCTTCCAACGCACGATCAGGAGCACGACGAGCACGAAGAGGTAGGCCGCGGCGGCCTGCCAGAGCTGGAGTTCGATCATTCCCTTCATTCTTCATCCCTCCCCCGGACTTCGGAAGGGCGGGCCGTGCCGCCGCTCACCTCGATCAGGTCGTCGGCCTGGGTGCGGGCGACCTCCATGGAGTGGGTCACCATCACGACCGTTCCGCCCGAGGCCTTCACGTGCGAGACGAGGCGCCCGATGATCGAGGCCTCCGTCTTCGGGTCGAGCGCCGACGAGGGCTCGTCGAGCAAGTACACGTCGGGCTTGAGGAGCAGGACCCTCGCCAGGCCGAGGCGCTGGCGTTCGCCGCCCGAGAGCGAGGAGGCGTCATCGTCGAGCTTCTTGTCGAGCTCCACGAAGGCGAGCGCCTCGAGGAGCTCCTCGTCGGTGGCCGCGGGCTTCTCGGCGAACTCGAGGCCGATCCTCAGGTTGTCGCCGACGGTGCCGTCGTAGACGGCCGGGTTCTGGGGGAGCATCACCACGCGGCGCCGGAGCGCGACGGGATCCGTTTTCGAGAGCGCGGCGCCCTCGAGGTAGACCTCGCCCGAGTCGGGCGTGATCATCTTGTTGAGCATGAGCATCAGGGTCGACTTGCCCGAACCGCTCGCGCCGACGATGACCGTGGCGCGTCCCTTGCGGATCCTGAGCGAATCGACCTTCAGGATGTCCTTGTAGGACACGTTTTTGAATTCGAACATGAGATGGTCGCTTCCCTGCGGAAAAGGTGTGGAAACGGGGCGTGCGCGGCACGCTCCGTTGCTGGGTCTTACGGTTGTGGATTATAGGGATGTTTTATCGGAATGGTGGTTTCTGGTTATCAACGGTATTTTTACATGTGTTAAGGTATTAATAAGGAAAGGTTCCGAGAAGACTGCTTTTCGTCTACGGTCGAGTTCATCCCGCTCCGTTTGGAGCATGCCGCCTTCTTTTTGGAAAAGGCGGCTTTGTTTTTCTGTAGGGACTAAGGGTAACCGTGGGGGTGTAGTACCTATCGGAATTGACAATTGTTAACTGTCTTAGGACATTTCGTTCGGACAATCGAAGTACAGGTATCGGAAAAAAGCGTGCCGCCAGGACCAGAATGGGCGGCTCGTTCGGAGGACCCTCCTCCGATCCGCTGTCTGGAATCATGGAGGATATTTAATATGACCATTTCTCGTCGCAATGTTTTAACGACTTCCATCCTCGGCGGTGCCGCGCTCCTCACGGCCGGCTCCGCGATGGCCAAGCAGGACGCCTTCCCCAAGAGCTGGGATGAAACCTATGACGTGATCGTCATCGGTTCCGGCTTCGCCGGCCTCGCCGCCGCGATCGAAGCCAAGAAGGCCGGCGCCAACGTCGTCGTCCTCGAGAAGATGCCCACCCCGGGCGGCAACTCGATCATCAACGGCGGCATCATGACCGCCACGGGCTGCCCCCAGCAGAAGAAGCGCGGGATCGAAGACTCCCCCGAACTGCTTGAAAAGGACATCCTCGTCGCCGGTCTCTACATGAACGACCGCGACAAGGTCCGCCTGCTCGCCCAGAGCGCGCTCCCGAACTACCTCTGGACCGTCGACGAACTCGGTGTCGAGTTCCTCCCGGACGCCATCGGTCAGGAAGGCGGCCACTCCGTGCCGCGTTACGTCACGACGAAGAACGGTTCCGGTTCGGGCATCGTCCTGAAGGAACTCGAGATGTGCAAGAAGCTCGGGATCCCCGTTTTGACGAAGATGTACGTCGAACACATCTACCGCAACCCTGAAACGGGCCGCGTCGACGGCGTCCTCGTCCGCAAGGGCTACCGCTTCCCGAAGGAAGGCTCCGGCAAGCCGGTCACGATGCGCGCCAAGAAGGCCGTCATCCTCTGCTACGGCGGCTTCGCCAACGACGTGAAGTTCCGCAAGCTCCAGGACCCGAAGCTCTCCGAACAGCTCGACTCCACGAACCAGCCGGGCGCCACGTCCGAACTCTGGCGTGAAACCGCCGCCCTCGGCGCCATGCAGGTCCAGAACGACTGGATCCAGTCCGGTCCGTGGGGCAACCCGCGTGAAAAGGGCCTGGGCATCGGCTGGCAGTTCAACCAGACCGCGGCCGCTGAATACGGTCTCTGGGTGAACTCCAAGGGCAAGCGCTTCATCAACGAACTCGCCAACCGCAAGATCCGCGCCGACGCCATCATGGTCGAACTGGCCAACGGCAACAAGTGCTACGCCATCGGCGACGCCAACTCGGTCGCCCCGATGGTCAAGCAGCGCCCGGGCTCCCTCGAGAAGATGCTCGAACGCAAGATCATCGAGAAGTACGACACGCTCGAAGACATGGCCAAGGCCACGGGCATCCCGTACGACGTGCTCAAGCAGACCGTCGACAAGTTCAACCAGGCCGTCAAGGACCGCAAGGATCCGGAATGGGACCGCTACATCAACAACGTGCAGGTTCCGCTCGAGAAGGGTCCCTGGTACATCGGCGAACTCATTCCGAAGGTTCACCACTGCATGGGCGGTCTCGTGACCGACATGGACGGCCGCGTCATGGACGTCCGCGACGACAAGCCCATCCCGGGCCTCTACGCCGCCGGTGAATCCACGGGCCGCATCCACGGTGCCGTCCGTCTGGGCTCCGTCGCCATCCTCGACTGCCTCGTCTTCGGCCGCCGCGCCGGCAAGGCCGCCGCTGCTGAAAAGTAATTCCCTCGGAATTACGGTGCCCCGCCGGATCTCCGGCGGAGTGCACGGCAAAATGACCCTCTGAAAGAGCCCCGGTGTCCTCTGGACGCCGGGGTTTCTGACGTTGAAGGGGAGCGCTCCGGCGCTCCCTTTCTGTTTTTGTCCGCACAAAGCCGCATACGAGGGGAAACCCTCCTTTTGCCTAATACCAAAGGATTGCTTGACAATCGTTAATAGTCTTAGGTGTTTACTCATAAAGAATGAGAATGAAGGGTGCGGGAAGTCCCGCCGGACCTTCCGGACGGGTGTCCGGATGCGGCGGGTGAGCTTCCGACCGATTCGTGCGCACCCGCATTTGGAGGACCAATCCATGACCATTTCACGCAGAAACGTACTGACCACCTCGATCCTCGGCGGCGCCGCGCTGCTCACCGCGGGCACGGCCTCGGCCGCCCAGGACGCCTATCCGAAGAGCTGGGACGAGACCTACGACGTCATCGTCATCGGTTCGGGCTTCGCCGGCCTCGCCGCCGCCATTGAAGCCAAGAAGGCGGGCGCCAACGTCGTCGTCCTCGAGAAGATGCCCACCCCGGGCGGCAACTCGATCA
>CAJMRV010000089.1 GCA_905215795.1 uncultured bacterium
CCCGTTTTTGTTGCGCCAACGCCACTTCTGTCAACGGACGTTGGAAATAAGCAACATATTGTGTATGAAAGGGGGTGTTCGAGGGGTCCCGGCTCTACTTTCCGGAGTGGTTGTGATAACTTGGAAGGTACAGGGTGACGCGAATGCGTCCCAGATGCGCGCCCGGGAATGGTCCCCGCGCGCAACATCAACCGGAAGCAAACATGCTTGAGAAATCCATCACCATCATCGCCTTGGCCGGACTCGCCTCCGGCGCCGCCTTCGCGGGCGGCGTGACGCTCCATGGTGCCGTGGACGCCGGTCTTGAATACACGCACGTCAGCAACCACGACGGGCACCAGAACACCTTCAAGGCGGTCGACGGCCTCGACACCGCCAACCGCATCGGCATCCGCGGGAGCGAATCCCTCGGCAACGGCCTCGAAGCGGGCTTCGTCCTTGAAAACGGCTTCAACCTCATGAACGGCGCCATGAATGACGGCGACGCCGGGGACACCTCCCGGTTCTTCGGCCGCGAGGCGCTCCTCTTCATGTCCTCGCCTGCGGGCACCTTCGCGGTGGGCCGCCAGGGCGCAATCTCCTCGGGCTTTGGCACCTTCGGGCGTTTCGGAGACGAGGTCTCCGTGCTCGGCGACGGACGCGGCGCCGTACCGGGACTCAAAAGCGTCGTCGGCATGACGGCTCAGCGCCTCGACAACGCCTTCACGTATGAGTCGCCTTCGTTCGGCGGCGTGAATCTCTTGGGTCAGTATGCCGCGAAGACGCAGGACCGCCACGGCTGGTTCGACTCCCCCAACGAGCGCTTCATCGCCTTGGGCGCCACCTACAAGGGCTCGGGCGTTTACGGGAGCGCGATCGTCGACTCCCTGATGAGGCCCGATGGCAAGCCCGACGGCCACAAGCTGAGCCTGGGCGGGCATGTCGCGCTCGGCGACGCCACCGTCTATGCGGCCACGCAGTTCTGGAAGGACCTCGACCTAAACGTGCCCGCGATTTCGAACACCGCCATGCGTCCCGTCGACTTGAAGAGTGGAGGGGACAATCCCTTCACGAAGGGCTTCGGCATGAACCTCGGTGCGAGCTACAAGCTCGGCCGCGGCGCGATCAAGGGTGACTTCGGTTACGCGCACGCAAGCCAGTTGAACGCGGACACTCGCCTGAACCGCTTCATCGCCTCCGCGGGCTACGACTATCCCCTGTCCCGCAGGACGACGGTCTATGCGGACGGCGGCGTGATGTTCGACCGCTACTCGAAACCGGCAGACGGCGACAAGAACGCCAACACGCTTTCCGTCAACGTCGGGATGGCTCACAAGTTCTGATGAGCATTCGGGAACGCTGTTGATCACGTGTTGATTCTTTTTTGTAAGGATGACTTCCTGCCCCGCTCGTGCAACCCGCACGGCGGGGTTTTGCATTGCATTTTCAAGCAGGAAGAGGGGTGCGCACGTTTTCTCGACGTTGTGAATTTTCCGTATAGTGGTTAACCCTGATTGTTCGGATGAACAAAGATTCTACGGATGGAACATAGACGCATAATCGTGAGATGTCCTGGAGAAGGGGACAGGATTGCGTTGCTACCACTTTATGGATAGCCGCAACCGCCTCTTGCACAAGGGCTTGCTTCGTGATTGCTCGAAAGTGTTGTAAAAGTGCAACACAAAAAATCGAATCCACAGCTTTTTCATAGGGGAAAACCACCAATTTGCGTTCACATCTTGAAACTTTGCTCGATTTCTCTTTGTTCATCGGAGAGAATTGACCTCAGAGAAAAACAAGACCGTTTCTCTCACCTCAGAGTTTCAGATGACCGACCGGGGCTTCAAGCGCTGGATCGTCATCACAACAAAAAGGATTGCACAATCATGTTTAAGAAGTCTCTCGCTGTCGTCGCCGTCCTCGGCGCTTTCGCCGGCGCTTCCTTCGCCGCTAACGTTACGCTTTACGGCGCCATGGACCCGGGTTTCCAGTACACGTACTTGAAGGCCAAGAACGCTGAAAAGCACGACACGTTCAAGATGGTTGACGGCGCCGCTCAGGCTGGTCAGGTCGGCATCAAGGGCGAAGAAAAGATTTCCGACGCTCTCACCGTCGGCTTCAAGCTCGAAAATGGTTTCGACATCAAGAACGGCGACTTCAAGAAGGCTGGCAAGCTCTTCGATCGTGAAGCCGTCATGTACGTCAAGTCCGCCGCTGGTACGTTCGCGTTCGGTCGTGAAGGCGCCCTCGCCAGCGGCTTCGGCATGTTCGGCAAGTTCGGTGGTGCCGTCTCGGCCGTCAGCAACGGCTATGGCGATGCTCCGGGCCTGAAGTTCGTCATGGGCGACTCCTTCCAGCGCTATGACAACTCCATCACGTACCAGTCCCCCAACTTCGCCGGCGTGAATCTTCTCGCCCAGTACGCCAACGCTCAGCAGAAGAACGACGGCTACTTCGACAAGGATGAAAACTCCCGTTACGGCGCTTTGGGTGCCACGTTCCAGAACGACGTTGCCTACGGTGCCTTGATCCTGTCTCAGGAACAGAAGGCTCTCAAAGCTGGTGGCCATGAAAAGAAATCCACGAAGGTCAGCCTCGGTGGTCGTTACAACGTTGATGACAACCTGAAGGTCTTCGCCGCCACGCAGATTTTCAACAAGTCCAAGTTCGCTGTCGACGCCATCGAACTTCAGTCCCAGAACTGGGGTAAGGCTGAAGCTGACAAGGTCGCTGGTGAAATCAACAACGGTTTCGGCATTAACCTCGGCGCTTCCTACGCCATGGGCAAGAGCGTCTTCATGGGTAACTTCGGCTTCATGCACGCCAAGGAAGTTGACAAGCGTGCCAATGCTCACAAGGATCTCGGCAAGGTCAAGACCAACCGCTTCACGCTCATGGGCGCTTACGACTACAATCTGTCGAACCGCTCCAAGGTCTACGCATACGCCGGTGGTTACTTTGACAAGTACAAGGATCTCAAGGTTGATATGACCAAGGCTGACTCCGATAGCATCAAGAATGCCCGCGCCTTCTTCGCCGGTTTCGGCATGGCCCACAAGTTCTAATCTCTTGAACCGACTTTCGTGAGAAAGTCCGACAACTGAATGGAATTGGGATCCCCGCTTCAAACGAAGCGGGGATCTTCTTTTTCATAGCACTTCAACAAGAAGGGCGTCATCCATGCAATCCGGACGGCGCCCTTCCTTTGTCTTGAGTCCCGGTCCGTCACGCTTCCACAAGCAACAAAAAAGGAACAGCGTCTTTTAGGGACGGTGTTCCTTCGTGCCTTGCGGCTCGTTCTTTTCTTTCTTTTTTCTTTGTTCTAGGGCATCGTGCGGATCTTCTCGATCATCCCGGAGAGGAGTCCCCTCATTCCGCCGCAGAGCATCACGAAGATCCCCGGGCAGACGAGGAGCAGCGCGAAGACGGTGTTGAAGTCGAACTGGTCGTGCATCGCCCAGAAGGCGAGCGCGAGGGTGACGAGGTGGAGTCGGAACGCGAGGAGCACGATGGCGACCGGCAGGGCCACCCAGGTGATCCCGGTGAAGATCCCGACCTGGATGCCGGCGAGGAACAGCATCGCGAGGTAGTAGCCGCCGACGATGGCGGCGAAGAGGGCCACCGCTCCGATGCAGAAGCATTTGGTCATTTTGTTCATGGTTGGGTCTGAGTCGTTCCACAATACGAGGGGGTCGGAACGTACGTCTTTAGTATATAGAGGAATTAGTTCTTTCGGTTGAAGAGGGGATTCCCTTTTTTCCATTGTCGTGATGTGCACCGCCGTCGTGTCCATTCGTGGGAACGCCTCTGCAGGAAGTAAGACGCCGATAACGAAATCCGTTTGCATTTAGTGCATAATGGAAACACTGCGGCCCCGGGGAACAAACCCTCATGGCCGGCGAAGATGACGGACACGACGATGTCCGCACGCGCCGGAGACCGGTTCACCCGTCGGGCGTCGAAACACACATGCAAAAAAGACAAGGAAAACAACGCCATGCGCATTAAGACAGGATGGCTTGGGTTCGTCTTCTCGGGACTGCTGCTTGCCGCGGGCCTCGCCTGCGCCCAGGAGTTCTCCTGGTACGACGGCTCATGGCCCCAGGAAAAGAGCGCCGTGAAGCCCGCCCCGGAGGTGGTCTACGGTCGACTCGCCAACGGCTTCCGCTGGGCCTACATCCCGAGCACCAATCCCCGCGACCGCTTGAGCGTCTATCTCGACGTGCAGGCCGGCTCCCTCATGGAGACGCCTGAACAGTACGGCCTCGCGCACTACCTCGAACACATGGCCTTCAACGGCTCCACGCACTATCCGCCCGACTCGCTGATCCCCTGGTTCCAATCCCAGGGCATGAGCTTCGGGGGCGACACGAACGCGCACACGTCCTTGAACGAGACGGTCTACAAACTCAACCTCGTCGACGCAAAGCCCGAGACCCTGAAGAACGGGCTCTCTATCCTGCGCGACTTCGCCGACCACATGACGCTCACCAAGCACGAGGTCGACGAGGAGCGCGGCATCATCCTCGCCGAGAAGAAGGTCCGCGACAACGTCTACGTCAAGCAGTACTTCAACATCCGCTCGTTCCTTTATCCGGACAATCACCTTGGTGAATCCGTGATCGGACACGAGAAGACGATCAAGGGCGCCACGCCCGAGATCCTGCGCGACTACTACAGGAAGTGGTACCGTCCCGAGCGGATGGTGCTCGTCGTTTCCGGCCAGATCGATCCCAAGCGCCTTGAAAAGGCCGTCGAGGAAGCCTTCGGCTCCATGAAGGGCGAGGGCCCGCTCCCTTATGTCGAGAGCTTCGGCAAGGAAGGCGAGCCGGGCCTCGAGGGCCTCACGCAGGTCAATCCCTCCGACACCGTCACGATCTCCTACATCCAGCGCTTCCCGACGCGCCATGTGCCGATGACCGACAAGTCGATCCACGCGGACTTCGTCGACGAGGCCGTCATGCGCCTCTTCGACCGCCGTCTTGAGGCGAGGCTGCAGCTTGATCCGACCCTCTGGAAGGAGGCCGGGTTCGTCACGGACGCCCGTGGCGGCCTTTCGCCCACGAGCGAGTTCACGATCGTCACCGACAAGGCCCGCTTCAGGACGTCGCTCGCGATGATGAAGTCGGTCCTGCGCACGATCAAGCAACGCGGCTTCACGAAGACCGAGCTTGACGCCGTGCTCGCCAACATGGAGCACGCCTATGAGGACGCCGTCTACGAGGGCGAACGCCTCACGAGCCGCGAGAAGATCTCCGCCTTCATCGACGCGACGAACGCGGGCGAGGTGTACCTCTCGCCCGAGCAGATGCTCGAACGCTTCCGCATGTTCAAGAAGACCGTCACGCTTGACGAGGTGAACGCGGCGCTCCGCTTCTCGCTTTCGAGCCCCGTTGAACGCATCACCTACATCGGTCCCGAACCCCTCACCAACAACGCCTTCGTGAAGCTCTGGAGGAAGACCCCCGGGGTGCTCCTCGAGGTGCAGAGCGCAGGCAAGGTGAAGTTCCCCTACCTTGAAAAGCCCGCCGCCGTCTCGACCCCGGTCGTGAAGAGCCAGGCCGTCGAAACGCCCTGGGGCGTGAAGACGATCTCGAGGATGCGGCTTGCGAACGGCGTCGACGTCGTGATGATGCCCGTCCCCGAGGACCGCGACCACATCGAGGCGAGCCTCTTCTTCGGCGACGGCATCTCCGGTCTCATCGACCGCCAGGCCCCGCTCGCGAAGACCGCCTACGGCGTGCTCGCCTCGGGCGGCCTCGGCCACCTCACGCCGCAGCAGACCTACGACACGTTCACCTCGAAGGGGATCCGCATCGCCGAGCTCCTCGGCGAAAACTACGCCGAACTCTCGGGGAGCGCCTCCGTCAAGCAGGCCTCCGAACTCTTCGAGGCGATGAGGACCGCGTTCCTCGACCCGGTGCTCACGGAGAACGCCAGGCAGCGCTTCCTTGAAAAGGTGAAGCTCGCCGAAGCGGTCCGCGAGGACACCGTCGGGTCGGTCGTAGCCAATTACCGCAACGCCTTCTTCTCGGGCCTGCGCGGCCGCTCGATGCCGCTCACCGTCGCGGAGGCGGGCTCCTACAAGCTCGACGAGATGAAGAGCTACATCGCCTCCACCCGCATCATGGGCGGCAAGCTCCTCGTCGTCACCGGGGACATCGACCCCGTGGCGCTCGCCAAGCACCTCTCGGACGTCTTTTCGACGCTGCCGCGCTCACGCACGTCGGCGATCCTCCTCGGGCTCCCGCCCGCGTTCCCGAAGGCCTCCGCGGAGCACTTCGTCAAGCGCGACCGTCTTGGGAAGGCCTCCGTCACGATGGGCTGGCACCTCGACGCGAAGGGTCCGAAGGCCACCGAAGAACGCTTCATGGGCGACGTCCTCGCGATGGTCGTCTCCGAGCGCCTGAGGAAGGTCGTGCGCGAGGAAAAGCAGCTCGCCTATTCGCCGCGCGCCCGCTACTTCTCGACGCCCCTTGACGAAGGGCACGGCGTCCTCGAGGCGATCGTCGACACCGACGCCGACAAGCGCCACGAAGTCGTGCAGCTCGTCAACTCGATCGCCCGCGACCTCGCGGCCCATCCGGTGCCGCAGGAAGAGCTCGATCGACTCCTGAAGACGAAGGCCTCCGCATGGAAAACCTCCGGCACGAGCCCGCGTCCGTGGCACAACGAACTCGTTTCCGACCTCCTTCTGAAGAGGGCGCCCCTGAAGGCCTACTCCGAGGAAGGCGAGAGGATCGCCCGCGTCACGCCCGAAGCGCTCCAGCACTTCGCACGCCGCGTCTTCGACGAGCCCAGCGTGGACTTCGTCGTCTACGGGGGCGAGGGCGAGGCGAGGCCCGAGCGCGGCAACTGGATCGACCGCCACACGCCGTCCCTCAAGTTGAAGTAGGCACTCGCGCCGGCCATGACGACCATGCCGGCCGAATGAACAAGAACCTCCGCTTTTCCGGAAGCTCATTCCGGGGCGGAGGTTTTTTCATGCTTTTTTCTGAAATGAAAAGGGCGG
>CAJMRV010000090.1 GCA_905215795.1 uncultured bacterium
CTGACCGACGAGCCGGGTCCCTCCTTGGATTTTCAATTTCTGCATTGGATTACTGTTCTTCCGGACTGTTTCACTTGGGTTGCAAAAGGGACTCGAGGCCGTAGACGCGCGCGAGGTCCGCGATGGAGGCGGGCGCGCCCTTGATCTCGAGATCGAGCCCGCGGGCGGCCGCACGGCGGCGCGCGGCGAGGATGAGCGCGAGGGCCGTCGAATCGACCCTCGTGCATTCGGAGAAATCGAGCACGGCGTCGCCCGAGTCGATCGCCTTCATGACGGCCTTCTTGATGCCCCCGACGTTGGCGGAGGTGACGGCGTTGTCCCCTATTTTCATTTCGCTGCGCCTTCGGGGGCGTCCTGGGCCTCGACCTTGGAACGGAGCTCCTTGATCAGGCCCTCGACGCCGCCCTCGTTGAGCACGGAGGCGAACTGGGCGTGATAGTTCTCGACCATCCAGATCCCCTCGACGTTCATGTCGATGATCTTCCACTGGCCTTCCTTGTTCTTGTAGATGCGGTAGTCCATGGCGATGGGCTTGGGCTCCGAGGGCGACTTCAGGAGCGTCCTCACGACCATGTCGTCGGAGACGAGGCGGTTCCTGCTCGGGCGGAGCTCGCAGACGTTGTCGGTGATCTGCTTGAGGCCTCCGGAGTACACGCGGATCAGGAGCTGCTCGAAGAGCTTCTGGAGCTCCTCGCGCTGCTCGGGCGTGGCCTGGCGCCAGCGCGGACCGATCGTCATGCGGGTGACCATGCGGAAGTCGACGTTGGGCTTGATCGTCCCGTCGACGAGTTCCTGGATGCGGGCGACGTTGCCGTCGCGCAGGGCGGCGTCGCCCTTGATCTTGTCGAGGACGCGGTTGCTCAGGTCGACGACCCATTCGTAGGGGTCGCCCGTGTTGGCGGCGGCCGCGAAGGCGGCCACCGGGGAGAGGCTCAGCGCCAGGGCGCCGAGACCGATCAGGCATTGACGGCGTTGCATCATGATTTCTCTTCCTTGGGTTCGTTTGGTTTGTCTGGTGTGGGTCCCCACCGGTCAGTCCTCGTCGTCGAGCGGAAGCGGAATCAGGCCGGAGGTGCCGGCCCCGTCCGCCGCGGACTCGGGTTCGGTGAGGTGGCGTCGGTGCTGGAGGTAGGCGTTCCTCAGCGCGACGTACGGGTCGATGACGTTCTCGAGCATGTCGTCGACGCCGCTGTCGATCATCTTGTTCCTCTGGTCGACGGCCGCGGCGCCGGTGACGCCGGCCTTGGCCCAGAAGCTCTCGTCGGCGAGCAGGTAGGTCGTCGGATTCGCCGCGATCGAGAGCGGGATCTGACCGACGCTGCGCGTCGTGGCCGGGCCGAGGAGCGGGATCATCAGGTAGCTGCCCTGGGGGACGCCCCACTTGGCGAGCGTCTGTCCGAAGTCGTCCGGGCGCGGCTCGTTGCCGATCCAGGAGGCCACGTCGAAGAGCCCGCCCAGGCCGAACGTCGTGTTCACGAGGAAGCGGAACGTCGTGGCGACGGCGTCGTCGGCCTCGCCCTGGAGGACGTGGTTGACGGTGTTGGCGGGTTCGCCGAGGTTCTGGAAGACGTTGGAGACGCCCTCGCGCCCGATTTCGGGCACGACGAAGCGGTAGCCCTTCGTCACCGGGAGGAGCACGTAGCGGTCCACCCCGCGGTTGAATTCAAAGACCTTCCTGTTGACGGACTCGTAGGGGTCCGGGTCGGCCGGATGGGTCGCGCAGCCCGTCAGGGCGAGCACGGAGGCGGCGCCGAGGACCGCGAGGATCTTCCTTGTCGCTTGCTTCATGATCACCTGCCCGCCTTTTCCGCCGTGTTGAAGAGGAACTGGCTGATCAGGTTCTCGAGGACGATCGCGCTCTGGGTGCGCTTGATGACGCTGCCCTGCTTGAGGTCGTCCTCCGAGGCGCCCGGTTCGAGCCCGATGTACTGCTCACCGAGCAGGCCCGCCGTCAGGATCTTGGCGGAGCTGTCGTCGGGGAACGGGTACTTGGTGTCGAGGTCCATGACCACCTTGGCCTGGAACGTGATCGGATCGAACGTGATCGTGGCCACGCGGCCCACGGTCACGCCCGCCGACTTCACGGGGGCGCGGGGCTTGAGCCCGCCGATGTTGTTGAACTCGGCGCTCACGGCGTAGGTCTTCTGACCCCAGCCGAGGCTGCCCAGGTTGGCGGCCTGCAGGGCGAGGAACACCAGGGCCACGAAACCGATCACCACGAAAAGTCCGACTGCGACTTCGAGGGTTCCGACTTTTTTCATCAATTCACCTTTCCTAAACGGTCGTAAACATCCAGGCCGTCAAAATAAAATCCAAGCCCAGCACGAGGAGTGAGGAGACGACGACGGTCTGCGTCGTCGCCCTGGCCACGCCTTCCGGCGTGGGGCGGGCGCTGTAACCCGCATAAAGGGCCACCAGGCTCACGGCGGCGCCGAACACGAGGCTCTTGACGAGCCCGTTTCCGATGTCCGCCCAGACGTCCACGGAGCTCTGCATCTGGCTCCAGAAGGCGCCGTTGTCGTTGCCGATGAGCGGCACGCCGACGAGCCAGGCACCGAGGATGCCCACCGCGGAGAAGATCACCGCGAGCACGGGCATCGAGATGAAGGCGGCCGTGAACCGGGGGGCGATCACGCGCTTCAGGGGGTCCACGCCCATCATCTCCATGGCGGCGAGCTGCTCGCCCGCGCGCATCAGGCCGATCTCGGCCGTCAGGGCGGTCCCGGCGCGCCCCGCGAAGAGGAGCGCCGTCACCACGGGCCCGAGCTCGCGCACGAGCGAGAGCGCCACGAGCACGCCCAGGGCCTGCTCGCTGCCGTAGCGCACGAGCGTGTAGTAGCCCTGCAGCCCCAGGACGAACCCCACGAAGAGGCCCGACACGGCGATGATGACGAGGGAGTAGTTGCCGATGAAGTGGATCTGCTGGACGACGAGGCCGAACCGGGCGAAGAGCGCCCGGCGGAGCACCGCCGCCGAGAAGATGCCGAAGCGGCCGATCACGGCGAGGACGTTGACGACGAAGGCGCCGACCGCTTTCAGGGACGAAACGATCATAACGGCTTCTCCTCGTTGAAGTCCTCGGCCAGGCTCGGCGCGGGGTAGTGGAACTTGACCGGGCCGTCGCTCTGGCCGCGGATGAACTGGCGCACGTACGGATCCTCGGAGGCCTCCATCTCGGCGGGCGTGCCGCGGGCCGCCACGCGGCCCTCGCTGATCATGTAGACGTAGTCGGCGATGGCGAACGTCTCGGCCACGTCGTGCGTGACGATGATCGAGGTGGAGCCCAGGGCGTCGTTCAACCGGCGGATCAGCGTGGCGGTGAGGCCCATGCTGATCGGGTCGAGGCCCGCGAAGGGTTCGTCGTAGAGGATGAGCTGCGGGTCGAGCGCGATGGCGCGCGCGAGCGCCACGCGCCGGCTCATGCCGCCGGAGATCTCCGAGGGCATCAGGGAGCGCGCGCCGCGCAGTCCGACGGCGTTGAGCTTCATCAGGACGAGGTCGCGGATGAGCTCCTCGTCGAGGTCGGTCTGCTCACGGAGCGGGAAGGCGACGTTGTCGAAGACGGAGAGGTCCGTGAAGAGCGCGCCGAACTGGAAGAGCATGCCGATGCGGCGGCGCATCCTGTAGAGGCGCTCGGGCGACTTGGCGTCGACCACCTCGCCGTCGATCGTGACCGTGCCCTTGTCCGGGGCGAGCAGTCCGCCGATCAGCTTGAGGAGCGTCGTCTTGCCCATGCCGGAGCCGCCCATGATGGCGACGACGCTCCGGCGCGGGAAGCTCATGGAAACATTGTTGAGGATGACGCGCTCGCCGTATCCGAACGTGAGCCCGTCGATCCTGACCAGGTCTTGCATTGTGTTGGGTACTTTGTCCATACGGGGTTAAATCATCGAGGGACGCTCGAAGGGGGCCGAAAGGTCCTCGCCGTCGCGGCCCGTGACGGGGCCCGCCATGACGGCGGCGGCCGTCCCGGCCGGGATGCGGCGGGGGCGCATGGTCTCCTTGTCCACGCACACCCAGCGCGTGCTCGCGCTCACGAGGAGCTCGCCGCGGCGCAGGAAGACGTAGCGGCGGCGCACGGAGACGCCGCGGGGGTCCTCGATCCAGGTGTAGGCGTGGACCTCTTCGCCTTGGAAGGCGGGCTTGAGATAGCTCACCTGATGTTCGCGGACCACCCACACGGAGGGTTCGGAGCCCGCCTCGAGGATGGCCGCATGGCGCCTCGCGAGCGCCTCCATCCAAGTGAGGTAGGTCCGATTGTTGACGTGGCCGAGCTCGTCGATGGCCTCTGCGGGCACCTCGAGGGCTTCATGGTGGAGTTGATTTGACATACCGTCATATTCTAGGCGAGACTGTGATTCCGTGTCGTCCGAGACACCCATATTCCCGACTCCCCGTCACAATAAAGCAACAAAAAAAGACGGCTCCGGAAGTCCTCCCCGCAAGCGCGGGTCCCAACGGTGAACTACAATCAAGCCACCAACTCTTCACGCACACGTTTTTCCAAGAGCATCACGTGATTTCCAAATCCAAAAAAACCACCCAGAAGCGAAAGAAGCCGGCCCGGAAGAGCTCCCTGAGGACCTTCCTGAAGTGGGCCATCGCGGTCGGCGTGGCCGGCGCCCTGAGCGGCTTCCTCCTCCTCGTCTTCGTGTTCTCCTACATCTACCAGGAGCTCCCGCCCCTGGACGCCGTCACGAACTACCACCCGCGCGTCCCGCTGCGCGTCTGGAGCGCCGACGGCAAGCTCCTGGCCGAGTTCGGCGAGGAGCACCGCGACTTCGTGGCCATCAAGGACGTGCCGCTCGACGTGCGCCATGCGATCCTCGCCGCCGAGGACGACGGCTTCTACGAGCACCCCGGCATCGAGATCACGGGCATCCTGCGCGCCGCCATCACCAACGCCCTGACGGGGCGCCGCGGCCAGGGCGGCTCGACGATCACGCAGCAGGTGGCCCGCAACTTCTTCCTGACGACGGACCGCACCTACAAGCGCAAGCTCTATGAGATCGCCATGTCCTTCAAGATCGAGCACTTGCTCACGAAGGACCAGATCCTCGAGATCTACATCAACCAGATCTACCTGGGCCAGCGCTCCTACGGCTTCCAGAGCGCCGCGAGGACCTACTTCGGGCGCTCCCTCGACCAGCTCACCATCGGCGAGGCCGCCACGCTCGCGGGCCTGCCCGTGGCTCCCTCGGCCTACAACCCGATCGTGAACCCGGCCGCCGCCACGATGCGCAAGAACTACGTGCTGCGCCGCATGTACGACCTCCACTACATCGACGAGGCCACCTACGCGCGTGAGAAGGCCGCCCCGATGCAGACCCGCCGCACGCCCACCGCCGACGAGATGATCGCCAACGGGCTCGCCCGCGAGCACGTCGAGGCAGACTACGCGAGCGAGCTCGCACGCGTGCTCGTCTACGACATCTTCAAGGACGAGACCTATTCGCGCGGCCTGAACGTGTACACGACGATCAACTCGGTGGACCAGAAGGCCGCCGTCGACGCCGTGCGCAACGCGCTCGTGAGCTACGACCGCAAGTACGGCTACCGCGGACCCGAGGGCTTCGTCGACATCAGCGACGCCGCCTCGCGCGCCAAGACGATCCGCACGACGCTCGCCAACACCCGCTCCTCCCCGGTCATGGTCCCCGCCGTGGTGACCTCCGCGTCGACGAAGGGCATCCGAGCGGCGATCTCCTCGAAGGAGTCCGTCGACCTCGACGCCGACAGCCTGCGCTTCGGACGCCGCTACCTCACCAAGAGGAAGGACGGCCGCGAACTGCGTCCCGGCTCGATCATCCGCGTGATGAGGAGCCAGGACAACAAGGGCTGGACGCTCGGCCAGGTCCCCGAGGTGGAGGCCGCCTTCATCGCGGGCGACTACAACACGGGCGCCGTGAGGGCCTTCGTGGGCGGGTTCGACTTCAACATCAACAAGTTCAACCACGTCACCCAGGCGTGGCGCCAGCCGGGCTCGTCGTTCAAGCCGTTCATCTACTCGGCCGCCCTCGACAAGGGCTTCACGCCCACGACGATCATCAACGACGCCCCGATCAGCATCGACCCGAAGCTCACCGGCAACAAGCTCTGGGAGCCGCGCAACTATGAGAACCGCTTCGACGGTCCCATGACGATGCGCGAGGGCCTGCAGCGCTCCAAGAACCTCGTGACGATCCGCATCATGCAGGCGATCGGTCCCGAGTACGCCCAGGAGTTCATCGGCCGCTTCGGCTTCTCGCCCGAACAGCACCCCGCCAACCTCCCGATGGCGCTCGGCGCAGGCAGCGTCACGCCCTGGCAGATGTTCGGCGCCTACTCGACGTTCGCCAACGGGGGCTTCCTCGTCAAGCCCTACCTGATCGAACGCGTCACAGACGTCACCGGCCGCACGCTCATGCGCAACACCGGCCGCACGGCGGGCGACGAGGCGATCCGCGCGATCTCCGACAGGAACGCCTACGTGATGGACTCGCTCCTGCACGGCGTGGCCACCCGCGGCACCGCCCGCCGCTCGACGCGCGAACTCAAGCGCAACGACATCGGCGGGAAGACCGGCACGACCAACAACGCCTACGACGCCTGGTTCTGCGGCTACACCGGCGACCAGGTCGGCGTGAGCTGGATCGGCTACGACACGCCGCGTCCCCTGGGCGCCCGTGAGACGGGCGGCGGCCTCGCGCTCCCGGTCTGGATCGACTACATGCGCGTGGCGGAGAAGGACCGTCCCGATGCGGTGCGCGTCCAGCCCGAAAGCGTCGTCAACATCGACGGCGAGGTCTACTACAAGGACCCGATCAAGGCGCCCGTCCTCGACGGCGACCGTCCGATCGAGCTCGACCACGACGAACAGGACGTGATCCGCAACCAGATCTTCTGAGCCGGACCGAACGCGTCCCCCTCAAACGACGAAACCCCCGCACCACGCATGAAGTGGTCCCCAATTCTTGGACAAAGAATTGAGGACCACTTTTTATGGGAAAG
>CAJMRV010000091.1 GCA_905215795.1 uncultured bacterium
CACGCAGGTGCAGACCCCCCGCCGGCGTCAACCACACCCAAGGAGAATCCGACATGGAAAAGATCATTTCCGTCGACAAGATCATGAAGAAGCGTTACACGGCCAAGCACTACGACCCCTCCAGGCGCATCCCGCGCGAGGAGCTCGCCGTGCTGCTCGAGGCCCTGCGCCTCTCCCCGACGTCGGTCAACGCACAGCTCAACCGCTTCTTCGTCGCCTCGACGAAGGAGGCCCGCGAGAAGGTCGCCGCCTCGATGATGGACTTCAACGTGCCCCGCGTCGTCGATGCGAGCGACGTCGTCGTCTTCGCGATCAAGACCGAGGCCGACGACGAGCACCTCAAGCGTGTGCTCGCCAAGGAGGTCGAGGACGGCCGCTTCCCCGACCCTGAATTCGCCCGCATGCAGGACGAGGGCCGCCGCAGCTTCATCGACCTGAACGCCAAGGGCCAGGGCATCGAGAGCTGGGCCGCCCGCCAGAGCTACATCGCCATGGGCGTGCTCCTCACGATGGCGCCGCTCCTCGGGATCGACGCCACGCCGATCGAGGGTCTTCACACCGACAAGCTCGACGAGATCCTCGGATTGCGCGAGAAGGGATTGAAGAGCCTCGCCGTGGTGAGCCTGGGCTATCATGCCGCGGGCGACTCCAACGCCACGCGTCCGAAGTCGCGCCTTGCCCTTGAAGAAGTCGTGGAAGTCATCTAAGCTTTTCCCGATTCCTCTTTTCCGAACCTCCGGGGTCCCTTCCGAGGAAGGGCCCCGACGGAGTCCCAACGCATGTCTATGAACGCCTCCAAGTCCCTCGCCGCCGTCGCGGTGCTCGCCGCCTCGCTCGCGGCCCCCGCCGCCACGGCCAATCCGTTCACTCAGGACGAGCTCCCCGCCGTCTTCACCGACCGCACGCTCTTCCTCCAGTACGGCGAGAAGGGATCGATCAAGGATCCCGAGACCGCCTCGAAGGTGCGCGCGTTGGTCGACAAGAAGAAGGCCGAGCTCGACGCCGCCTATGAAGCGGCCGAGGACGCCTGCCTGAAGAAGTTCCTCGTCGAGGTCTGCGTCAACCGCCACAGGAAGGCGCTCTTCGCCCGCGAGCGCGAGCTCCTCGCCGTGAAGGTCGTCGCCGAGGAAGTGCTCCGCGCCGACCGCACCCACAGGATCGAAGTGACGCGAAAGGAGATCCAGGAGAAGCGCAAGCCCACTCCGATCGACCTCAAGCCGCCGCGCCTGGCCGAACCCAAGCAGCCCATCGAGCTCCCGCACCGCGCCGTGCGTGAGAAACCCGAACCGATGCAGATCGCTCCGGGCGGCCTCATCAAGGGCGCCACGGACAAGGGCACGGCCGAGGAACGCCTCGCACGCGAGAAGGCCAATGAACTCGCCTACGAACGCAAGCAGGCCGCCGCGGCCGAACGCCGCGCCAAAGCCGAGGAAGAGGCCGCCCGCCGCATGAAGGAGCGCGCCGAGAAGGAGCGCGAGATCAACGAACATCTCAAGCAGCGCATCGAAGCCCAGGAACGCTACGAGAAGAGCGCCGGCGAGACCCATTCGGGGCTGAGCCGCTTCTTCAAGTGAGACGCGTCCGTGTGCGTCACCATCTGACGCCTCGGCCGGGGTTCAAGGGCACCGCACGGTTATAATGACGGCGGGCCCCCGCATCAGGAAGGCTCTTTCCCGTGAAGGGAGGGAGCCTTTGTCTTGGGCGACGCCCCACGATTCCATCCAACAGATTTTTTCCGGACACCCCTTCATGCCGAAGCACCCGCACGACAAGCGTGGCGGCCGCCACGAGGCCCCCGACGCCGGCGACGAGGACATCTTCCTCGACGAAACCCTCATACGCGAGGCCGAGGCTGCGCTCGCCGCGGAGGCGGACGCCGCCCTCGATGCGGACGGCGCGGGCGCGCTCGAGCCGTGGTTCCCCGAGGCCGACGACGCCTCCGTGGAGGACGCCCCCTTCGAGGACGTCCCCTTTGCCCCGGCTGCGTCCGGCTTCGAAGCCCTGGACGCGATTGAAGGCGGGTTTTCGGGCGACGCCGTCGTCGAACCACTCAACATCTCGAGCAGCACCGCGGGCACGCTGAGGGAGCTCCTTCCCAAGGTCTTCGGTGAGGGCGGCGTCCTCGCGAAAGCCATCCCCGGCTACAAGCCCCGTGCGAGCCAGCTCGAGTTCGCCCTCGCCGTCGTCGACACGATGGAGTCGGCGGGCACGCTCGTCGCCGAGGCGGGAACCGGCACCGGCAAGACTTTCTCCTACCTGATCCCCGCGCTGCTCGCCGGGTCCAAGGTGATCGTGAGCACCGCCGGCAAGGCCCTACAGGAACAGCTCTTCAAGAAGGACCTTCCCTTCCTGAAGAAGGTCCTCGGCCTGCACGATCTCAACGTGGTCATGCTCAAGGGCCGCACCAACTACGTGTGCCCCTACAAGCTCGAGCTCGCGATGACCGACGCCGGCGCGACTCTCTCGCGCGGTCAGGCGAGCTTCGCCCTCGAGGACGGCACGGGCCGCGGCGCCGGAAAGAAGGGCGCCCCCGACTACCTGCGCATGATCGACCGCCTGCGGATCATCGAGGACTTCGCCATCAACACGGAGACGGGCGACCGCGCCGAAGTCTCGGGCCTGCCCGAGGACGATCCCATCTGGATGAAGGTGACGTGCCCGGCCGACCAGTGCCTCGGCAAGGAATGCGCCTACTGGGAGGAGGGATGCTTCGTGAAGAAGGCCCGCACGGCGGCCGCCCAGGCCGACGTCGTCGTGGTCAACCATCACCTCTACCTGAGCTCGGCCTCGGTGAGGCGCATGGCCAACGGCTCGATCGAGGGGCTGCTTCCCCGCGCGAGCATCACGATCTTCGACGAAGCCCACAACGTCGCCGACATCGCCACGAACTTCTTCGGCGAGACGTTCTCCACGTCCGATTTGATCCGACTCCTCGACGAGCTCACCACCCTGGCCACCACGAAGGTGAGTCCCTATGCCGACTGGGGCCGTCTGAGAAACGACATCATCGGCGCCGTGCGCACGATCCGCCTGCGCTTCGACACGGTCGGGATGATGGAGGGCGAGAGCCGCGACATCAACAAGATTCAGAACCTCACGCCGATCAAGCACGCCTTCACCGACCTCGTCGAGGCGATGAAGGCCATGCATTCGGCCCTCGTGGGGGTCCAGGGCGCCCACATCGAACTCGACCAGCTCGCCGCGGCCTTCGCGGCGCGTCTCGACGAGGCCTATTCCTGGCAGAAGGGCGTCTTCTCGAAGGTGCCCGAGGAAGGGCTCACCGAGGAGATCCATGAACCCAACAAGGTCCGGTGGATCCATCTCCTTCGCGAGCACGTCGTCTTCCAGACCACGCCCCTGAGCGTCTCGGGCATCATGAAGGAGCTGCGCGACGCGGAAGCAGGCTCCTGGGTGTTCACGAGCGCCACGATGAGCACCGGCAAGGGCGACTTCACCCACTTCAACGGCTCGCTCGGTCTCGACGAGGCCACCGAGCGGCTCGAACGCCGCTGGCCGAGCCCCTTCAACTACTTCCACCAGGGGTGCCTCTACCTCCCCGGGATTCCGAGTCCGAAGGGACTGGAGACCCAGGAGCACACCGCCAACGTGATCGAGGCGGCCTGGCCCCTGATCCAGGCCTCGGGCGGACGCGCCTTCATCCTCTGCACGTCGCTCCACGCGGTTTCGGTCGCGGCCGACATCCTCGAGGAGAAGCTCGCCGCCACCGACGGCAAAATCCGTCTGCTTGTTCAGAACGACGCGCCAAAGACGGCGCTCCTCGCGGAGTTCAAGGCGCACGGGAACGCCGTGCTCGTGGGCTCGAAGAGCTTCTGGGAGGGCGTGGACGTCCAGGGCGAGGCCCTCAGCCTCGTCGTGATCGACCGGCTTCCCTTCACGTCGCCCGCCGATCCCGTTTTCGCGGCGCGCTGCGCCGACCTCGAGAGCCGGAACCTCTCCCCGTTTCAGTATCTGAGTCTTCCGGAGGCGACCATCACGCTCAAGCAGGGCGTGGGCCGTCTCATCCGAAGCGAGAACGACCGGGGCGTGCTCATGATCGGCGACACGCGCCTCTGGAGCACGGGCTGGGGCAAGTCCCTCGTGGCCAATGCGATCCCCGACTTCTACCGCACGACGAACCTCACCCAGGCGGTGAACTTCTTCCTCAATCCCGAGAGCTACTACGACGTCATCTACGAATGATGTCCAGTGAGCCTCCCGACACGGAGCAGGAACAACATGGAACAGATCAAGTCCCTTTTCGTGGCGATGCTCTGCGGCTTCGCGCTGCTGATCGCCTCTTGCATCATTTTCAGAGAGTGGCCCATCGTGGTCGTCTTCGCCATCGGCGGCTCCTTCTTCGTGGCCCGCTGGGTCTACTCGAAGATGCTCGAACGCTACGGGGTGATCCCCGTCTCCAAGTGGCAGGTCGAGCAGTACAACCCCGAGCCCCACGTCTTCAAGATCGTCGGGATCGAGCACAACATCGGCAAGAAGTACGTGGCCGAGAACATCGACCACATCAAGGAGTGCGCACGCCTGAGCCGTGAGAACGGCCGCTCGAAGGACCCGCACGCCGTCTCGCTCGTCGTTGACGGCCGCGTCGTGGGCTACATCTCCCGAGCGTATTCCTACATCATCGCGCCGGTGCTCGACGCGAACCCCGATGCAGCCGTTTCGGTGCACGCCTGGGACCTGAACGGATCGGTGGGGGCCTGCGTGCGCTTCACCGGCCCCGAGGCGGACGCGATCCATGAACAAGCGGATCGGGTGAGGGCGCTTGTGAAGTAGGTCTTGAGCACTTCGTGCGTTTTGAATGAAAAAGAGGATGGAATCGGCACTTTTCGTGCGGATTCCATCTTTTTTTTGTATATATTCCCGTTCTTTTTGTTCATTGAGTGACGAGGTTTTCTCGGTCACTGGAAAGCGAAAAGCCTGCGGCACTCCGCAGGCTTGACGCCGGATGGGCAAAACCCCCGTCCCATTTGTTCACATCGTAGCATTTATTCAAATCGGGGCTGGATTGATGCCGCTTGAAAATGATTGGAAATGTAATGCAGACGGTGGGTCTCTTCCTATTTCAAAGAATGGCGGAGAAGGGGGGATTCGGACCCACGATGCGAAAAGCCCGTTGCTTTTGTGGAGCAACGGGCTCTGTCTCTTTAGGAAATTTCCGGCAGCTCGTGATGGTTCGATTTGGAGTCGTCGAACCACTACCGAAAGTTTTATTCTACTATCTTCCCTGCAAAATGTGAATGCCCCTCTTCTAAGTACTCGTTAACCATCATAGGTATTACCCAGAGTTCAGTTGGAAGTTGAATCCGCATGAATCCTCAAAACATTTTGGAAGTGTTTGTGATGACTTCCTTGACTGTCTGACAATGAAGAGAGGAATTTCTATGTATTGCCGCTTGGTCGGGCTGACGGGATGAGGTTGCGAGGGCGCGCCTTGGGTTGGGTATTTTCGTCAACGACGAGCAGCATCTTGGTTGACGGGGCCGCTGCGGGATCGTCGCGAGAGTCGCTCTGGGGGTTTGTTTCTTAACGCTGCGACGAACGAATCGGTCGTCAATCATCGCCATTTGCTTCGAAACTGCGTCGATTTTACTTAATTCTCCAGATTTCCAAGGGGTTTCTCTGGGTCATTCAGGGGTGGGTCCGCCGAGGATCCTGGCCGCTCCGGCCGCGACGCTGGAGATTTTTTCGAGTTCGGGAAGGGTGTGTTCGATGAACATCCTGCGCGCAAGTGCGGCGATCCATTCCACTTTCTGTTTCGTCGCCGGTCTTCCGACGGCCCAGGTTGTCCTGACCAGAGGGCTTTTCGAAGGAATCCTCCAGGGGCGGACATGTCCGGCGAAGGCGCCGGCCGCCCACAGGTTCGTCGGCGGGAGAAGCGACCATCCGCGGGCCTGGTCCACCAATCCGACAAGACAGTAACTCGAGTTGGTGCGGATCCGCGTGCGGGGATTGATGCCAAGGCGCCGCAGATGCGCCTCGGCGAGCCTGCCGTCGTAGCTGTCGGTCGTGTAGCAGATGTACGGACTGCGGGCGGCGAGCTTCCGGAAGTCCTCCAGTGTGGTCATGGGGGCCGCATCCTCGTGCGAGACGCCGATGAACTCCTCCTCGTGGACGGCCACGCGTGTCCAGCCGTCCTCATCGAGTAATCCCTCGGAGGAGAGGCACACGTCGAGCTGGTCGTTCTTGAGGAGCTCGATGAGCGGCGTGTTGAGCATCGAATGAATGCTCAGTTCGGCCACTTCCTCGTGGACGGCGGCGACGAGCCAGGGAGAGATCGTTCCGTTGACGACTTCGCCGAGGCCGAGTCTGAGGCTGACTGCGTCGAGGCTCATCGTCCGGAAGTCGTCGGAAAGGGCGTCGGCCGCTTCAAGCAGGGGACGTCCCTCGCGCAGGAGCTTCCTGCCGGCGGGAGTGGGCTTCAGGGGGCGGCAGTCCCTCAGGAAGAGCTCGGTGCCGAGGTTTTCCTCCAGGCGTTTCAAGGACTGGGAGATAGCCGACGGTGAGACGCCGAGGCGTTCGGCTGCGTTGTTGAGGAGCTTCGTCTCCGCTACGGTGCAGAACACCCTGAGGAGTTCGAGGTCGAGCCGGGGTTTGGACATGGACGGTTTCCTGACGGATTAAGTGATGCTTCATTCGAAGCGTTGTTCGTCTTATTCTCCTACTCCCCCGTGTGCGTGGTCAAACATAATGGGCAGAAGAGGATGCCGAATACCTCATCGAAATGAAAAGGTGGTGGACGGATTCAGAGGGATTGAATCCGGGGCATTCCGACGACATGAACACGGAATCAAAGAAAAGGAGTCATCCGAATGTCCGATTTCCGCATCGAACGCGACTGCCTCGGTGAGATGAAGGTCTCCAACGAGCACTACTACGGCATCCAGACCTGCCGCATGATGAAGGTCTCCGGCGCCGCCGGCCTTCCGATCATCT
>CAJMRV010000092.1 GCA_905215795.1 uncultured bacterium
TTCCCCTTCCTTCACGGGTTCGACGTCCTCTTCGGCGGGTTTCTCGGTGGCTTCCTCGGCGGAGCGGACCTTCTCCTCTTCTCCGGCCTCGTCCTGGGCCGGCGTGTAGCAGTAGACGACGTAGCCGTCCTCCTCGGCGCCGGCGGCGGCTCCGCCCGGAATGCCCGCCGCCATCAGGCCGCCCGGGGCGACCACGAGTTTGGCGAGCAGGACGAGGAGCCCCGCATGCACGAGGCAGGCGAGGCCGAGGGAGGAGTGCCATGGCGTCCTGCCCTCGAGGAAGTCGTGGATCTCCGGGCGGATCGGCATGGACTCAGCGGCGGGTGCTCCAGCTCAGCATGGCCCAGCGGGACTGGCCGTGGCGGATCGGAATCCCCTTGGCTGTGCGTTCGTCGTAGAAGGCCTTCAGACGGGTCTTCTCCTCGTCGGTGAGGCCGCCGATCGAGAAGGCGAGCGATTCGGCGAGCTCCTCGAACGTGCCCTTGAAGGGCTTGGGCGGGTTCGTGATGAAGCGCACCTCGCATTCGATCCCCATCTGATGGAGGCGGTTGACGGCGTAGATGTAGGTCGGATAGCCCTTGTCGTCGCGGCCGATCGCCTTGAAGATCGCCTCGTCGAAGAAGTGTGGGTCCGTGATCGCCGTGATCACCACGCGGTCGCGGGCCTTGGCGTTGAGGCGCTCGAGCATGCCGTCGAGGTCGCCCACGAGAGTGGCGCGCGAGGAGACCGCGACGTCCACTTCGGGGACGTCGCTCCAGTCGTCGCTCCAGCTGCGGCGTATCGTCGTGATGTTCTCGAGGTGGCGTTCGTTCGCGAGTCCTTCGAGGACCTCGAGCATCTTCGGGGAGTAGTCGAGCGCCCAGACGTGGCGGCAGGCCGAGGCGAGCGGCAGCGAGAGCGTGCCGGGGCCGCAGCCGATGTCGAGGACGGTCTCCTCGGGGGCGATGCCGATCTGCTCGAGCACCACCGGGACGTAACCCGGGTTGCAGAGGTTGGCCTTGCGGCTCATGCGCTCGGCCTTGGCGTCCCAGTGGCTCGCCGGGATCTCCGTGTAGCGGGCCGCCTTCTGGTGCGCCGCGTAAAGGGCGTTGAAGTCGATGTCGTCGATGGTTTTCATGGTCTGTCTCCAAGTAGTTGACGCAGGCGCGTCTCGGTCATGCCGAAGATGGCGCTCAGGGCGCCCGGGGTGAAGAGCTCGTCGATCGAACCCTCCCTGAATCCCGAGTGCTGGTCGATGAGCGCGAGGCGGTCGGCGACGAGCCTGACGTGCGAGGGGTTGTGGGTCGTCACGAGGACGGCCATCCCCCGGGAGGTGAGCGTCCGTATGTGGTCGAGGACGCGGATCTGGTTGCCGAAGTCGAGGCTCGCCGTGGGTTCGTCCATGATGAGCACGGGACTTCTCTGGCAGAGCGCGCGGGCGATCAGCACGAGCTGCTTTTCGCCGCCGCTCAGTTCGGTGTAGCGCCGGTTGGCGAGGTGCGTGATGCCGAGGTCGCCGAGCGCCCTGAGGGCGCGTGCGCGGTCGTCCCGTCCGGGACTCCGGTACCACTCCAGGCCCGCGCTCGTCCCCATGAGGACCATGTCCTCGACGAGGAACGGGAAGGGCTTGGCCTGGGCCTGCGGGACGTAGGCGAGCGAGGCGGCGAGCGTGCGCGCGCCGAGTTCGGGAAGGGGGCGTCCCCCGACCTCGACGCCGCCCGCGATGGGCGGGATCAGTCCGAGGAGCGTCTTGAGGAAGGTCGACTTCCCGGCGCCGTTGGCGCCGAGCAGGCAGCACACGGTCCCCGCGCGCAGCGTGAAGTCGATCCCCTCGATGACGGGGACGCCTTCGTAGCCCACCGAGAGGCCGCGGGTGGAAAGGAGCACGTCGTTCACGTCTCGGACCTCCTCAGGAGAAGGTAGAGGAAGAACGGCGCCCCGAAGGTCGCGGTGATGATCCCGAGCGGGAGTTCGATCGGGGCGATCGTGCGGGCCATCGTGTCGGCGGCGAGCAGGAAGGTCCCCCCGAGGAAGAACGACGTCGGAAGCAGCACGACGAAGTTCGCCCCCACGAGCATCCGCGCCATGTGGGGCACGAGCAGACCCACCCAGCCGATGATCCCCGTCATGGAGACGACGGCGGCGGTGCAGAGGGTCGTGAGGACGATGAGGACGGCGCGCGTGAGGCGGATCGGGACGCCGAGGGTGCGGGCTTCGTCGTCCTCGAGCGTGAGCAGGTTGAGCCTCCAGCGCAGGAGGAAGAGCGGCGTCAGGCCGACGAGGAGCATCGTGGCGATGAGCGCGAGGGCGTCCCAGTCGACCGCGGTGAGGCTCCCGAGGAACCAGAACGTGATCGAGGGGAGCTGCGTGAACGGGTCGGCGAGGATTTTGATGAGGGAGATGCCCGCGCTGAGCAGGCTTCCCACGGCGATGCCGGCGAGGACGAGCACGAGCACCGGGTCGTGGCGGCGCGCACGCGTGCCGAGCATCGCGACGATGCTCACCGCGCCGAGGCCGCCGATGAAGGCGAAGGCCTGGACGTAGAACATCGGGAGGTCGTAGAAGAACGCGATCGAGGCGCCCAGGCCCGCTCCCGCGGAGACGCCCAGGATGTCGGGCGAGACGAGGGGGTTTCGGAACATGCCCTGGTAGGTGGCGCCCGCACACGAGAGCGAGGCGCCCACGAGGACCGCCACGAGCAGGCGCGGGATGCGGATCGTCCAGAGGACGGTCTCGACGTTGGCGTCGGCCGGTTCGGCGCCCGTGAGCCGGCAGCGCACGGACTCCCAGAGTTCCCCGGGCGAGACCGGGAACTGTCCGAGGTTGAGCGAGACGAGGAGCACGATGAGGAGCGCCCCCGTGAGACCCGCATAAAAGAGGAGCAGGGAGCGTCGGAAGAACGGCGTTCCGGGGACGGCTCGCTTGCTGGCGGTGAGCTGGGCTGCCGTGCTCATCGTGCCGTCGGTTCGAGGAGTTCGAGCGTCTGGTCACGGTCGAGCTCCACGTGGTAGAAGAGTTTGTAGAAGGTCATCACGTCCTCGACGAGGGCGTCCTTGGGCTTGCCGTCGAGCAGGCCGGCGAGCCACTTGATGCCGAGGAGTCTGTTCAGGCTCGGCGGCGAGTCGATCCAGTTGAAGGGGATCGCCGGGACGAGGTAGACCTGGCGGTTCTTCACGGCCTTCAGGCGCGACCATTTCTTGTCGGCGTAGGCGGCCTTGTAGAACTCGGGGTATTCGGTGAAGATCATGTCGGGGTCCCAGAGCAGGAGCTGCTCGGGGGAGATGCGGGTGAGGCCCTTGTGCGAACCGGCCACGACGTTCTTCAGACCGACCCATTCGAGGGTTTCGGTGTGGATCGAGCCGGGTTCGGCGGTCTGCAGGCCGTCGGTTCCGCGTGCGAGGTAGACGGTGCGGTTTTCAGAACCGCGCCGGGAGCGCCCCTCCTCGAGCGCTTTCTCGGCCCATCGGGCCTGGGGCTCGGTCGTCTTTTCGACGTCGAGCATGCGGCCCGCCTCGCGGAGCATGGCCGGGGTGTCGTCGAGCTCTCCGTTGAAGAGCACGTAGGGGACGCGGGTCTGGACCTGGGTCTTTCTGGCCTGGTCCATGTAGTTGGGGGTGAAGTTGCCGATGTCGACGATGAGGTCGGGCGAGAGCGCCACGATCTTCTCGGGGCCGAGCGTGCTGCTCTTGCCGGAGATCTTGCCGAGCACCGGGAGGTGCTTCATCGAATCGGGAAAGAAGACGCCCCTCGGGGAGTCGAGGTTGAAGCCCGCGAATCCCTCGAGCTTCTCCGGGGCGATGCTCAGGAGGAGCACGTCCGAGGGGTTGCCCGCCGAGAGGATCCTCTTGACCGACTGCGGAGCGGGCGGAGTGCCCGCGGTGAACGCAAGGCGGGTGCCTTCCGGGGCCGCCGTGGCGGCGGGGCCGGATCCCGCGGTGATCAGGATCGCGGAGAGGACAAGGAGCGTCTTTCTCAGGTTCATGATGTTGACTCCGGACGTCGGGACGGCCCTTTGGGAGGACCGCCCCGGCTGGGTTTCAGGACTTAGTAGACGTACTTCAGGTTGGCGAAGAACGTGCGGCCTTCTTCGACGTAGCCATCGTCATAGAAGTTCTCGCGGTCGAAGATGTTCGAGACGCCGGCGTTGACCGTGAAGTTCTTGTTGATTTCATAGGTCGCCTTGGCGTTCGTAATCGAAACGGCCTTGAGCTTCTTGTAATGGGTCTTTTTCTGGGCCATGTAGTTGTCCCAGGTCTTGGACTGCCACTGTTGGTCGACATAGAGGCTCAATGCAGGGGTGGCTTGCCAATCCGCCCAGAGGAAGGCCTTGTGATTGGGGGTGCCAGTTACTTTCCTATCCTTGTAGGTGACGTTCTTGGCGTGCAGGTACGTGTAGTTGGCGCCGAGCTTCAGGGAGTCGACGGGCTTGATGTAGCCGGCGAGTTCGATGCCGTAACGGCGGACCTTGCCGACGTTCTGGCACTGGCTCACAGTATCCTTAGCACCAGGGGTGGGTACAGTCGGATCGGGAATGTCCACGTTTTCGATGGCGTCATGCGTTTGGGAATAGAACAAACCCGTCTGAACCTGGGCAAAGTCGCCCCAGTGCTTCGTCACGTTCCAGTCGACGTGGTAGGCCGTTTCCGCCTTGAGGAACGGGTTGGGCCAGTTCTTGCCGAACTTCTTGGAGTATCGATCCTTCATGGTCGGGAAGCGGGTCTTCTTGGCGATGCCGAGGGAGGTCTCCCATTCGGGGTCGATCTGATAGATGCCCTTGAGCTGGAAGTCCCAGGCATGCTGATGCTTGAGTTCGGGAGATTCAATAGAACCCTTGATAGCCTCTCCCCAATGAGTAGCAGGGGCGGGAGGCGTACCTGAGCCGGAGCCCGAGGGAGTGCCGGTAGCTCCACTGGGCCCGGAACTGGATCCAGTGCCAGGGGTTGCGCCACCCCCGGCTTTTTTGCCGGCTCCGGCTTTTTTACCAGCTCCGGATTTTTGCTTTTCCACGAACATTTCACTGTCTCGTGGGTTGCGGTAACTGTACGAAACACCACCCACGAGCGTGAAGTCTTCAGTCATGCTGTAGGTATCTTCAAGGGCGAGCGTCAACGTGCGGTCGGAGTCCTTGGTCTGGGGCTTGTATCCTCGTGCGCCGTAGTCTTCGGCACGGTGGACGTCCGTCACCCAAAGCGTCGCGAACTTCAGGGCGTGTTCGTCGAGAAGCGTTCCGCCCACTTCAAAGCCGACACCGTAGGAGTAATCACGGTATTTGCTCTTGTTGTTGTAGTGGTCATCATCGAATATGCCGGCGTACTGATCAGCTGTCGGCTTTTCATCCAATTTGGGTAACCAAGGGGTTTTCTTAGAATAGACGCCCCATTCCTTCATGTCGTTGTTGAACGACGTGTAGAACACCTTGCCGTCGATGTAGATGTCGTGCTCTTCCTCGAGCTGGGTGTGGCTCAAGGCATAGATGTTCGTCTTGTCCCACTTCGGCCAGCGCCACCAACGCTGGGTCATGCCGCTCGGGTACGTGCCACCGTAGAGGGGTTGTTCCTTGTCGGCGTGCTGGTGCGAAATCACGAGGGTGTACTCGTCGGTCGCGTTGGGCGTCAGACCGAGCTTGAGCTGGGCCTTGTAGTCCTTGTGCTTGGAGTTGGGAATGCGTTTTCCGTCGATGGGGAATTGTGCGGAGCCGTGGTAGCCGTGCGGGGACTGCATGCCCGCGTCGTTCATATAGCTGAGGCTCACCGCGCCGTACCACAGGTCCTGCTTGGTGCCGAGGTTGGCGTAGACGTCCTCGCCGTGGGTCTTGGAGTTCTTGCCCGTCTTGAAGCCGGCGCCGACCGTCGCTTCGAAGGGCTTGGTGGGCTTCATCGTGACGAGGTTCACCGCGCCGCCGAGGGCGTTCGGACCGTAGAGGACGGAGCCCGTCCCCTTGCTTACGTCGACCGTGGCGAGGTCGAAGACGGTGTAGCGGCCGAAGTCGTTCGTGCCGTCGTAGGGGATGTAGACCGGGATGCCGTCGATGAGGAGCGGCACTTCGCTCGGGCCGAAGCCGCGAACGAAGATGTTGTTGTCCGAACGGGCGCCCTGGCGGTTCGTGTAGACGCCCGGGACGAACTTCGCGATTTCGTTGACGGTCTTGACGTTGTTGAGTTCGAGGGTCTGTTGGTCGACGTGGGCGCTCGAGAGCATGTCGCGCGCCTGGGCGACGACGTCGATCTGGCCGAGTGTGAAGGGCTCGCTGGCTATGGCGGCGAGCGGCGCGAAGGTCAGGGCGACGCCGGCCGCCAGTAGTGACTTCTTCATGGTGTTTCTCCGATGGTTGATGGGGTGGCCCGGCGGCGCCGCATTCGATGCGCGTTCCCTCGGAAGGAGCGCGTTCCCCGTGATCGTGTGTGAAGGATGGATCCGGGCGGCCTCGACGGCACGGCGGGCGCGTTTTAGTGTGAGACCCATTCGCTATTCTATTAAGGGATAACGCTTGATTCAATCTGTTACAGATGGATTTCCTCGGGAATGCGTGAAATGCAAGGGAAGTCCCCAATCAATATTTTTCCGGCGTGATGTTTTCACGCAACAGGCATGAAAAAAGACGCGTCCCGGTAAGACCGGAACGCGTCCTTCAGAAGCCGTTTTTAAGACGGATTACTTGGCCACGATGTTCACGAGGCGCTTCGGAACGACGATCACCTTGCGGACGGTGGCGTCACCGATGAAGCGGATGGCGTCCTCGTTGGCGAGGGCGGCCTTCTCGATCTCCTCGCGGGAGAATTCGGCCGGGACCATCATCTCGCCGCGCAGCTTGCCGGTGGCGTGGATGACGGACGTGGTCGGGGCGGCGGCGGGCGCGTGCACGGCGGCGCCGGGCGACGTGGCGGCG
>CAJMRV010000093.1 GCA_905215795.1 uncultured bacterium
GCTCTCCTCGATGCGCCAGCGCGTGATGATGACGCTCCCCGACGGGTCCCCCTCGGGCGTGGAGATCATCCGCCCGCTCCTTGACATGCCGCGCTCGAAGATCGACGAGTACGTCGAACGCGAGGAACTCGACTTCGTCGAGGATGAAAGCAACACCGACACCGCCTATGAGCGCAACTTCCTGCGCCACGAGGTGGTGCCTCTCCTCGCCGAGCGCCGCGAGGGGTTCCGGCGCGCCGCCGTGCGCTCCGTGGGACTGATCGAGGAAGGGGTCGACATCCTCGAGCGTTTCGCCGGGCGCGACCTCGACCGCCTCATTGCGGCCGCCTCCGTGCCGCTTCCCGTCCTCTCGGCGGTGGAGCTCTCGGGCTTCCTCGCGCTCGACGAGGACTTCCGTCCGTACGTCTTCCGCCGCTGGCTCTCCCGGCTCGGACTCGGCCTTCCCACGAAGGCGAGGACCGACGACTTCTTAAGGCAGGTCGCCGACGGCTCCACCGAGTCCGCCGTCGAATCCGTCTTCGAGGGCGTCTCCATCCTGAGGACGAGGGACAACCTCCTCGCGTTCCCCGAGAACGTCTTCTCGGGCTGGCGCGAGCAGAAGGTGCTCCTGAGGCCGGGACGCGAGTTCGAGGTGGGCCCCTGGACGATCTCGCTCGCCGCGCTCCCCGGTGAGGAGGCCGCGGCTGAGGAACCCGTGAAGAAAACCAGGAAGACGTCTAAAAAGGCGAAGAAGGCGGATCAAGTAGAGACCGCTCCCGTCTTCCGTCTGGCGCTCCGCGCGAGGATGCAGGCGGCGATCCGCCACCGTCGTCCGGGCGACCGCATGAAGACGGCCCCGAACCGTCCCGACAAGAACCTCAAGGACCTCTACGCCGAGTGCGGAGTCCCCTCGAAGCTCCGCGCCGAACTGCCCGTCCTCACCGTAGACGACCGCATCCTCTGGGCGGCCGGGATCGGCTGGAACCACGAGCTCATCGCCGAACTCGACCGGAAGGGCCGCCTGAAGGCCGACGCGCCCGCCGTGTCGATCACGCTCGGCCTCGCCCCGACGCCCGCCAAGGGTGCGGAGAAGGCACGATCGAAGAAGAAATGAACACACCGAAAGCCCGATGAAGAGAAAGGCGGCCGTCCCCGTGTGAACCGGGGACGGCCGCCTTTTTTCGTGGCCGGTGAAGGAGCGGCGATCAGCCCTCGAGGCGGTCCGCCGCCTTCACGATCTCCTCGGCGCGGGCCGCATCAGGCACGCCGCCCGAAAAGACTACTTCGCCGTCGACGACGACGGCGGGCAGGCTCATCACGTCGTACTTCATGATCTCGAGGATGTCCTCGATTTTTTCAACACGGGCGTCCGAACCCAGGCGGCGGACGGCTTCCTCCAGGACGGCGGCGGCACGGCGGCAGTTGGTGCAGCCGGTGCCGAGGACGAGGATCTTCATTTTGGTTCTCCTTTTGAAGAGGGGTTTCAGGAATCGGTGCGGACTCAGAGGAGCGCGTTGAGCGTCCAGCCGAGCAGCGTGAAGAGCACGAGGAGCACGCCGAAGAAGAGCGCCACGAGACGGCGCTCCATCACCTGGCGGAGCATGAGCGCCTCGGGCAGGCTCGCGGCGACGGTGCTCATCGCGAAGGCGAGCGTCGTGCCGAAGGGGAGCCCCTTCACAAGCAGGCTCTCCATGACGGGGACCACGCCCGTGACGTGCGTGTAGAGCGGGATCCCGAGCGCGACGGCGCCGGGGACCGACCAGGGGTTTGCGGCGGAGAGATGGGAGACGATCCAGTCTTCGGGCACGAAGCCGTGGATGATCGCGCCCACGCCCACGCCGATCAGGACCCACGGGGCCACGCGGCGCAGGATCGTGCGGGTCTCCGAAAGTGCGAAGCGGTGGCGTTCGCCGGCACTCGGACGCGCCGCTCCGCCCTTGTGCACGGCGGCGGTGCCGGCGGCCTTCTTCACGAAGGGGAGCAGCCAGCGCTCGGCGTGGAGCACGTCCATCAACGCGCCGCCCGCCACGCCCGCGGCAAGCCCAGCCGCGATGTAGAGGACCGTCGCCTTCCAGCCGATGAGGCCGGCGAGCAGCACCACGGCCACCTCGTTGATGATCGGCGAGGTGATCAGGAAGGCCATCGTAATGCCGAGCGGGATGCCGCCCGCGGTGAAGCCGATGAAGAGCGGCACGCTCGAGCAGGAGCAAAACGGGGTGACGGCGCCGAAGAGCGCGGCGAGCACGTAGCCCGCCACGCGGTTCCTTCCGCTCAACCAGGCCCTCACGCGCGTCGTGTCGATCCCCGCCCTCGCAAACGAGATCGCGTAGACCATCAGCACGAGAAGGAGGAGGATCTTGACCGTGTCGTAAAGGAGGAATTCGAGCGCACCCTCCCAGACGGGCGTCATCCAGGGGAAAAGGGAGGCGACGGCCTCGGAGGCGTGACGGGCGGCCGGTGCGGCGGCGCCGTAGAGGACGGCCCAGAGGATCAGGACCGCGGCCGCCTTCAGGGCGGGGAGGATCCGGGATGGAGCGGGCCGGTTGGGGATGGACGTCATGGGGGAGTTTCCTTCACAAGGGACGGGGACGGGGTCGGACGCGGTGGAGGCGCCTGCGGACCGGCCTTCGCCGCCGCCGTCATCGCCATCGTCAACGTGCGACCGAGTTTATCGTTTCATTGGTCATTTGGCCAAATGGCCAAATGATAGCAGAAAAGAAGGCGCCTGCGGGGGCGCCTGTCGAAAAGGAGGTTCAGTTCGTCACTTGGTTTGGCCGGGCTTGTCCGGGGCGCAGCCGCAGTCGGTGGCGCAGCCGCATCCGCCTTTGCCGCCGAGGCATTCGAAGACGGGGACGAGGCAGGTGAGGACGAGACGGTAGTAGACGTTGCTCCCCCGCTTTTCGAAGTCGACCACACCGGCCGCCTTGAGCACGGCGAGGTGCTTGGAGACGGTCGACATGTCCGCGTCGACGAGCGAACGGAGCTCGCACACGCACATCTCCCCGGCCGCGAGCGCCTTGACCATGGCCAGGCGGCGCGGATGCCCGAGGGCCTTGAAGATTTCGGATTCCTTCTGGATGTCGGATCGCGTGTGCATTTGTCGTCCTTGGAGGTGGTGTGTCCGGGCGGAGTTTAACCCAAACCGGGGTCAGTTGATCGAGGCGAGGTCCTTTTCGACCATCTTCCTGGCGAGATAGCGCCGGATGTAGTCCTCGTCGACGACGAGCTCCTGCGGGAGGTCGCGGTCGAGGAGCTCGAGGAAGCGTTCGTAGTCCTCGCGCGCGAAGGGTGCGGGGTCGCCGAGCGGGCCCGTCCTCGAGGACGGCCAGAAGAGGGCGATTTCGGGATGCTTCTCGGCGTAGACGAAACGGATGGTGTCGAGCTGCTCGAGGATCTCCGGGGCGTTTTTCCTCAAGAGCGGCCTCAGGAGCATCTTCATGTACTCGAGCACCCGGTCGTCGTAGTTGCCGAGGCTCATAAGGGCCTTCTCGAGGAAGTCGTCCACGCGGAACGTCACGCGCACGGCCTTGTACTCCGCGGGATCGAGCCCGAAGCGCTCGAGCACCCTCACGGCGTCGAAGTTCCTCAGGTACTCGGTCTGCTCCGCGGGGGTGAGCACCGGCACGCACAGGACCACGTTCTTGTGTTCGCGGTCGATGAGCGTGGTGGGCTCCATGACGACGAAGTGTTCGTGGCAGTTCGGGCAGCGGCTCAGGTAGAACGTGCCCCGGCGGAGCCTTTCGATGAAGCGCTCCGGGCCGTCCGTGTCCACGACGCTCGGAAAGTCCGCGTCGGTGGGCTCGTGGCAGAAGGGGCAGGGTATGGTGGTCTTGATCATGAAAGGTCCGTCGGTTTGTACGGCGCCTCGCTTCCCGGCGCCGGGAATGTCTGTCTTTGGTCTCCCCTTCATTATAGGCGACCACCTTTCCAGCCCCTGTGCGCGGGCGCACCCGGAGGGCGCCCGCGGGGTTTCCCGGCCGGGTCATCTGCCGGCCATTTTCCTCTTCAGTTCGGCGAGGTGGTATTCAACGCACTCGTGGTCCAGGTGTTGGAAGTCACTCTCCTTGATGATCCAGCTCAGGGTGGATCCGTCCTCCCGGGTGAAGGGCCGGCCCTTTTCATCGCAGGGCGCGATCGTCGTTGCGAAGTCGGAGGTGTCGTAATAGCCGCAGGGGTTGTTGGGGTTGAACGGAGCGGGATTCGACTTCGTCGTGAGGATGTTCATGGCGAGGCCCCGGAAGGGCGCGTCCTTCTCGAGCACGTGCACCACGGTGCCGTCCGCCTCCACGAAGGCGGTCCAGTCGAAGGCGCGGCGGATCACCGGACGGCCGGCACAGCGGTGTGCGTAGTATTTGTTGAAGAAGGTCTTGACGAGACGCTCTTCGATGCTCAGCAGGGCTCCGTATACGAGGATCTGATCGCGGATGTATTCGTTCACCGTTTTGAGCCGCGAGGGATCGAGGACGGGAATCGCGCCGTGGTGTCCCTCGTAGCGTTCCAAGGGATCTGCCCCGCGGTGCAGCTCGAGGAGTTCCACCTCGAGGTTCGTGAAACACCTCAGACACTGTTTGAGGGCGACGTGCATGATGATGTCCTGTCGGAATTCCCACAAGCAGTCCGAGAAGAGCATGTCGTGCGTCTGTTCCCGGAAGGCGTCGTGGACGGTGAGCCGGAGCGGTGCGAGGTCCTTGATGCGTTGCACGTAGGTGGTCATGTCGAGCGAGAGGTAGTTCCCCTCGAGGAATCCGAACTTCTTCATGCTCACCTCGTCGATGGCCGCTCGGCGGATCGCGGCGTCCTTTTCGGGCGTGAGTGCGCCGGCCTTGAGGAGTTCGTAGCGTTCGGTGATGAGCTCGGCGATGCGGTCGGGCGCTTTCGTGGTGGTGTTGTTGTCGTTCTTCATTTTCAATCCTTTGGAATCGGAACATTTGTCGAAAGCCCCCGCGTCCGGGGGAGTGCTCCGGGAGGGAGCGGGCCGATCGGTGAACCGGCGGGGGCGTCCCCGTCGATTCGATGGATTGAAGTTTATGCCGGGAGCGGCCGTTTTGCGGGCGGTCCTCTGAAACAGGCTTGAACACTGGGGTTGAGGCGTTTCGAGGCTTTCCCGCATCACGTGGATGCGTGGTTTTAACACTCCGAATCCGTCATTTATAGGGGTTTACCCTAGGAGAAAAAGGCCCTGTGAACAGGGTTTTCCGGCACTCCGCCTAGGTTCCGCCTATTTTGATACCGTGTTTGCGTCATGCTCCGCTTGTTTCCCGCCTAGGTTCCGCCTAGGTTGATACCGCCTATGGGGTATTCCGAGCCCGGACTCGTTCGGATTGGCTCGTCATTCGGTCCGTCCGGCGTGGGCGGCGACTTGGGTAAATCCTGATTCTTTGCTCGGGATTGAGCGTCTAAACTCGATGTGTATCCATCAATCAAGGAGACCGATTCCATGACGACCATCAAGCCGCTTGCCACCGCCTTCGCCGTGGTGTCCCTCGGCCTCGCGGCCGGCCTTTCCGGCGCCGCCCAGGCCGCTTCGTTCACGACGCTCGAACTCAACGTCGCCAAGGCCTTCCTCGACAACGCCGTCCTCTCCTCGGTCAACGGGGAGTCGACCATGGTGAGGGAGGTGAGGGGCCACTTCGGCAAGGATCCCGTCGTCATCGACGCCGCCCGTTACGCGGAAGCCGCCGGCGGGCCCCGGGTCGCCAAGGCCCCGAGGGTCATCATCACCGGTCTCGTCGGCTCGATGACGAGCGGACGCGACGGCATCGTCCGTGTGGGGCCGTTCGTCCCGGGCGACGGTTACACGAGGATCGAGCAGCGCTTCGACGCGCGCGCCGACACGACGGGGAGCCTCGGCCGCCTGGGGTATCTGGGCGCCTACCGCTTCGTGTGCCGTCCGGCGCCCCGCGAGGGCGACGTGTATCCGCTCGTCGACTGCCGCACGGTCCCGATGCTCCTCAACCACTTCAACGACGGCCTCGACAAGGCGGCCGCCGCCATCGCCGCCAAGCGCGCGGGCCGGTCCGCCCCCTTCAGCGAGGTGCTCGCCAAGGGCGTGGAGATGGCCGCGGTCCTACCCGACGGGCTGCGCGCCGCCTGCACGAAGGGCGTGGTCCCGTGTTTGGCCGCTTATCATGACGCCGCCCAGAGCATGGAGTTCCATGAAATGATGAGCGAGGGGATCGAGGACGCGGGCGAAGCAATCGACCGCCGCATCAAGGAACTCGGACTCTGATCGAACGAACCAACAACAATGACCATTGAACCGGAGAGAATCCCTGTGAATCTGAGAAAGACGATCCTGACCATCGCCCTCGCCGTCGTTTCGGCGCACTGCGCCGCCTCGGCGTTCACCGACCTTGAGAAGACCACCGCGAAGACCTGTCTCGACTACGACGTGCTCGTCGCCCTGACGGGCCTCTCGAACAACTTCTCGAGGAACTTCGGGTACTTTGAGGGCGCTAAGCGCCCGCCCATCATGCACGTCCAGACGATGTTCGACCGCTTCATGGGCAAGCCCGAGGTGTTCGCCAAGGAGAACTTCAGGAGCTACATCGGCAACTACGGTCTCGTGCGCTCGATGTCCGTGGACTTGACGGGCAAGGACTTCGTCGTCAAGCCCGCGATCCTCCAACCGAACAAACTCGGGGTGGAGTACCACTTCAACGCCTCGGACGATCCCGACGGATCTCTCCGGCGGATGCGCTACCTGACGCCTTATCTCTTCGTGTGCCGGTGCGTCGACATGGAGAAGGGGGTCTTCGAGTTCCGTGACTGCCTCACCGTGA
>CAJMRV010000094.1 GCA_905215795.1 uncultured bacterium
ACTTCCTCGAGCCCGAGGCGGAGGAAGTCGACTGGGCGGCCTACGAGGCCCTGGAGCGTTCCGGGCGCTAATACGACAGATCGCCCGTTTGAACAACGTAAAAGCCCCGTGCACAAGTAAATAATTGAAACAGTTGTAACAATTTAATTCTTTCTAAAAGCCCGGGAATTCCTTTTCGATCAAGGGGCTCGCATGCGCAACGCATAGTCCCGTATGAGAAAGGGCGGGTTTGATAAGCGTGTTTTTCAAAAAAGCGCCTCCTCCCTCTTGACAAGTGCCGCCCTTGTTGTTCTAAGGGTTTATCAGAACGGCGCCGTCGATTTCGGCGCGGATGTGGCAAAATTGATTGTCTAGGGCTCCGCCGGGACTTTTAAGTCCATGGAAAATCAGACCTTTTTCAAGGCGGAGCGGCCCCGTGGTATCCATGGCGCGGGGCTGTCAACCGGACCATTCAAGGACTAGTCACGCCTGTGGCCGACACAGGACGGTGGTGGACACAACACGCCGTCCGACCCGCTTGCCGGGGGAGAGAACCACACGATAGATCCGCTGTATTGATTCACGGACGGCGATTGCAAACGAGGCTCTCCGACGACCCGGAGCGCTCGGGCGGTGACAGGACGCACCGGTCCCCTCCACCGGGGGAGCGGCGCGCGAGAGGTGCGTATGGCGGCAGCAAAGAAGTCGATCGAAGAAAAACCCGAGAACACGCCGGGCTCTTCCAAGACGGCCAAGACGCGCTCGAAGGCGGCCGGGAAGGCCCCCGTCGAGCTCAAGATAACCATCGAGGACGTCGAACCCGCGAAGAAGGCGGGTGCGGCGTCCCGTACCCGTAAAAGCAAGGCCGGCGAGGCCGGCTCATCCCCCAAGGAGGAAAAGATCACCGAAACCAAGAAGACGACGAAGACCGCAACGAGCAAGGCAGTCAAGCAGGACAAGGTCGCTTCAGCCGAAAAGGCAGCGAAGTCCGTCAAGACGACGAAGAAAGCAGCATCTGCCACGAAGGCCGAAAAGGCCGTCAAGCCCGTTGAGGAGAAGAAATCCACCGCGAAGAAGGCCGTGAAGGCCGCCGCGGAAGCGAAATCCGAAAAGAAGACGACGGCCGGGGCCGCCGCCGCGGCCGAGGCCGTGACGGAGGAGAAGCCCGCCGCGAAGAAGGCCGCCGCCAAGAAGAGCACGGCCAAGAAGGCCGCTCCCAAGAAGGCCGCCGCCAAGACCACCGCGAAATCCGCCTCGAAGAAGGCCGACGAGAAGGCCGCTGAAAAGGCCGAAAAGCCCGCCAAGACCACGAAGTCCGCCAAGTCGACGAAGGCTGAAAAGGCTGAAAAGACGGAAAAGGCCGTGGAGAAGAAGCCCGCGGCGAAGAAGGCCGCCACGAAGAAGGCCGCTTCGAAGAAGACTGAAGCGAAGAAGGCCGAGGCGAAGAAACCCGTCGCCAAGAAGACCACGACGAAGAAGACCGCCGCCAAGAAGTCCGCCAAGGACGTGGCCGCCGAGAAGAAGGCGCTTGAAGAGGCCGTCGAACAGGTCGTCGAGGCCGTCAAGGAGGTCGCCGCCGAGAAGAAGGCTGAAGAGAAGGCCGAGAAGAAGGCCGCGAAGACCACCAAGACCGCCAAGACCACCAAGGCGAAGGCCGCCAAGACGAAGACCACGAAGTCCACGAAGGCTTCCAAGTCGGCGAAGGCCGCCGAGGCCGTCGAGGCGGAAAAGACCGTCGAGGCCGCCGGCGACGAGGAGGACACGGACGCCAAGAAGGGCGGGAAGAAGTCCACCGGGAAGACCGCGGCGAAGAAGACGACGGCGAAGAAGGCCGCCAAGACGACGAAGGCCACCAAGGCCAAGAAGTCCACGAAGAAGTCCGCCAAGGGCAAGGACGTCGACGAGGACCTCGAGGAGGATTTCAAGGATTTCGATGACGACGACGTCGACTTCACCGGTGACGACGACTTCAGCGACGACGACCTGCCCGAACCCGACGACGACGGCGAACTCTACGACGACATCGACGTCGAGGACGTCGAGGAGGTCGACGAGGAGGAGGACGAGGCCGAGGAGGCCCCCGCCGCCCGCAAGCGTCCCGCCAAGAAGGCGAAGAAGGCCAAGGCCGGCAAGCTCATCTCGCACATCCCCGAGAAGGAGGAGACCAACGAGGAGCGCAAGAACAAGCTCTACACGCTCATCCGCATGGGCAAGGAGCGCGGCTACGTCACCCTGGGCGAGATCACCGACAACCTCCCCAACAACCTGGTCGACGACGACGCCATCGAGTCGATCAAGGGCGTGCTCGCCAACCTGAACATCCAGGTCTTCGAACAGACCCCCGATGAGGACACCCTCACGATGCTCGGCTCGGACAACGCCGTCGTGGACGACGACGTCGACGACGACGCCGAAGTCGCCATGTCGAGCGTGGACGGGGAACTCGGCCGCACGACCGACCCGGTGCGCATCTACATGCGCGAGATGGGCTCCGTCGAGCTTCTCTCCCGCCAGGGCGAGATCGAGATCTCCAAACGCATCGAGAACGGCCTGCGCTTCATGGTGCTCGCCATCTCCCGCTGTCCGCTCACCGTCAAGGCGATGCTCGACTATGCCGAGGGGATCCGCGACAAGACCCACAAGATCGACCAGATCGTCGACGGCATCGTCAAGGTCGACGACATGGGCTCGGTGATCGCGCACAACGACGACGAGACCGACATGGGCGCCTCCGCGATGACCGTGGGGCAGCTCAAGGAACTCAAGTCCAAGACGCTCGAGATCTTCGACAACGTCGGCAAGCTCTTCGAGGAGCTCAAGGCCGAGGTGGAGAAGAACGGCTACGAAGCCCCCAAGCTCGCCGGCATCAAGGACGAGATCCAGAAGGAGCTCCTGAGGATCCGCTTCAACGCGAAGACCGCCGACGCGCTCGTCGACGTCCTCAAGGAGATCGTCGGCCGCGCCAAGGGCCATGAGAAGACGATGTACCACGAGATGGTGCGCCGCCTCGGCGTGGACAGGAAGCGCTTCCTCGACGAGTTCGAGTCGCGCTGCACGGACCGTGCCTGGCTCGACGAGCTCAAGGCCACGCTCCCCGCCGACAAGGCCGAGATCTTCGGGCACATCACCCCGACGCTCACCGAGGAGCAGCGCCATCTGCGCGAGATCGAGCATGAGTGCTACACCTCGATCGCCGAGCTCTTCGACGTGCACCGTCAGATGACCAAGGGCGAGGCCGAGGCCCGCGCCGCCAAGAAGGAGATGACCGAGGCGAACCTGAGGCTGGTGATTTCGATCGCGAAGAAGTACACCAACCGCGGGCTCCAGTTCCTCGACCTGATCCAGGAGGGCAACGTCGGCCTCATGAAGGCGGTCGACAAGTTCGAATACCGCCGCGGCTACAAGTTCTCGACCTACGCCACCTGGTGGATCCGCCAGGCCATCACCCGCTCGATCGCGGACCAGGCCAGGACGATCCGCATCCCGGTGCACATGATCGAGACGATCAACCGCATGAACCGCATCACCCGCCAGATCCTCCAGGAACGCGGCGAGGAGCCCGATTCGCGCGAACTCGCCGAGCTCATGGAGCTCCCCGAGGACAAGATCCTCAGGATCATGAAGATCGCCAAGGAACCGATCTCCATGGAGACCCCGATCGGCGACGACGAGGATTCGCATCTGGGCGACTTCCTCGAGGACACCAAGACGGAGACCCCCGCCGAGGCCATGCAGAACACGAGCCTCAACGAGATGATCCGCCAGGTCCTCAACAGCCTCACGCCGCGCGAGGCCAAGGTGATCTACATGCGCTTCGGCATCGACATGGCCACGGAGCACACGCTCGAGGAGGTCGGCAAGCAGTTCGACGTCACCCGCGAGCGCATCCGCCAGATCGAGACGAAGGCGATCCGCAAGCTGCGTCACCCGACCCGCGCCGAGAAGCTCAAGAGCTTCGTGGATTCGGAAAACAAGGGTTGATGAACCGGGGGCGTCCCGCAGGACGCCCCGGGTCCGTCCCTCCCGACACGGCCCTCCGCGCCCTACATGGGTCCGGGGGGCCTTTGCTTCCCCGATGGGGGGCTCATCGGGTCCGCGGCACCGCGACCCGGTCGCTTCCTTTGTGCCCCGAACGCCTACACGCACGCGGCGTTCACGGGATTTTGCAATTTCCCGTCATCCCGACCATCTTTTCAATGGAAGCCCTGATGGGGCTGTGTTAAACTGAACGCCTTTTTCAGTTTGACGGCATCCTTCGCCAACCGTGAATGCAAGGATGCACGGAAACGCCCGTCGGATCCCGACCAAGCCCCGCGCGCCGCCGCGCAGGGAGCACCTCCTGATTCCTCCACCGCGTGTGTTTCGGACCCCCTGATCCGGGTCCGTGTGGAGGGGAGGCGCCGGGACCGCGCCCGGACGACCCGTCCGTTCCCGTTCGAAGAATTCCACACGCCGCGCCGGCACCGACATTGAGCATCGGAGGCGGTTTCAAAGCACCGCCTTTCAGGCGTCGGAGCGCGTGAAGCGTCCCCGGCATGAAGGGGTTTTGGCCGAACGGAGGGTACGAGGGCGGGGCGCGTTGCGCATCTCCGAATTGAAGAAAACAAGACAGCGGTTGGCAGTTTGTAGTGTTCGGCTCACTCCGGAGCCCTCCTCCGGGGCGGGCTTTTTCGTTCTCCGGCGACGGAGGCGGAAGGCCCGCGTGAGCAGCAATTAACCCCACTAGTGAAGAACAAATGAAACGTAAACAAGAAGCTTTTGACGCTGACGATCAGGACGACCTGGACTTCGAGAATGAAGACGAGGCCCAGGAACTGAGCAGCTGGGAGAACGCCGGCGACGAGGACGAAGCACCCCGCCGCGGCCGCTCCTCGGAGAGCGCTTCGAGCTCCTCGAATGGTTACGCCGCCCTCGTGCGCCTGGGCCGCTCCCGCGGCTGGGTGACGATCGAGGAGATCAACGACCACCTGCCTGAATCGGCCCTGCGCACCTCGGAGAACGTCCAGGAAGTCACCGACGCCCTCCTGCGCCTCTCGATCAAGGTCTTCGAGACGCGTCCCGACGAGGACGACCTCCTTCTGGCCGGCAACGCCGCCGAAGTCGACGAAATCGACGAGGACGACGCCGAAGCCATGCTCACCCCCGAGGAGAGCGCCGGCCTTTCCAAGGACCCGCTCCGCGCCTACCTGCGCGGCGTGGGCTCGCACAAGCTTCTCACCCGCGCCGGTGAAATCGAGGTCGCCAAGTCGATCGAGATGTTCACGGGCCGCCTCGTGAACACGCTCGTGCAGCATCCGCTCGTCGTCGAGGCCCTCATCGAACAGGCCCGTACGCTCAAGGATCCGGACGTGGCCGTGGACACGCTCGTCGACGGCTTCACCGACAACCTCGAGGAATACACCGACGACGGCGAGGGTTCCGACGACATCCCGACCGACATCGGCGCCGCCGCCATGACGGCCGAGCAGCTCGAACAGATGAGGAAGCGCGTCCTCGAGATCTTCGCCGAGTGCGAGGAGCTCCTCGCCGTGATGAAGAAGAACTACGGTGAAAAGGGCGACAAGGCCGCCTTCGACGAGGCCCGCGAACGCATCTGCACGCTCCTCAACCCGATCCGCTTCTCCGTGAAGGTCGTCGCCAACCTGACGACGGTCGTCCAGGACCAGACCAAGCTCATCCGCTCGAGCCTGGCCCATCTGCGCTCGATCCTCACCGGCCAGTGCGGCATGGACACGAAGAAGGCGCTCGAGATCATCAACGGCAACCCGACGGAAAAGGGCATCTTCGAGAAGATGGCCAAGGGCCGCGGCGCGCAGGTCGAGGCGTTCAAGCGCAACCTGGGCGTCCTCCTCGAGGAGCAGAACATCCTCAACGGCCTGGCTGAAAAGGCCACCATGGGCATCAGCGAGCAGCGCGAGGTCGCCCGCCAGATGAAGATCGCCGAGGCCAACCTCATGCAGGCCAAGTCCCGCATGATCGAGGCCAACCTGCGTCTCGTCATCTCGATCGCCAAGGGCTACGTCAACCGCGGCCTGGCGATGACCGACCTCATCCAGGAGGGGAACCTCGGCCTCATGAAGGCGGTCGACAAGTTCGAGTACCGCCGCGGCTACAAGTTCTCCACCTACGCCACCTGGTGGGTCCGCCAGTCCGTGACCCGCGCGGTCGCCGACTTCGGCAACACGATCCGCATCCCGGTGCACATGACCGAGTCCTACAACAAGCTGCGCCGCCACAAGCAGGCCTACCTGCAGGAACACGGCCGCCAGCCCACCGAACAGGAGCTGAGCGACCTCTCCGGGCTTCCGCTCGCCAAGGTCCAGCTGCTCGTCCAGTCCATGCGCGGCGTCGAATCGATCGACGCCCCGATCGGCGACGACGAGGACGCCACGAAGCTCGACTTCGTGCGCGGCGACGAACGCGACGATCCGAGCCGCGTCTACGAGGACCGCTCGATGGTCGAGAGCATCAACCAGACGCTCGAACTGCTCGCCCCGCGCGAAGCCCAGGTCCTGCGCCTGCGCTACGGCATCGGCACCAACAAGGACCACACCCTCGAGGAGGTCGGCCACGCCCTGGGTCTCACCCGTGAGCGCGTCCGCCAGATCGAGGCCGCCGCGGTCCGCAAGCTGCGCAACAAGGACATCGCCCTCATGCTGCGCGACTACTCGGGTCGTCCCGAGATGCTCGACCCGCAGTAAGCGGGCCGGCCGGGGGAGCCTCCCGCAACGGGACTCCCTCGACACGGAAAGGGCG
>CAJMRV010000095.1 GCA_905215795.1 uncultured bacterium
GCATGGTCAACTTCCGGTCGTTGGAGGTGTGAACACCTCTCATTTTGTTTCAGTCAAACAATTGTAATGAAAAGCAACCGATTTGTCGTTTTCATACTTGCACAAGGTTTCCAGAAGCTTGGAACAGCTAAAACCCTTCGGCTTGAAAAACAAAAAAGCCAGTTGGATCGACCAGCTGGCTTTTTTTGACGCTCCCGCACGGAAGGCGGGCTCCTGAAACGACGAAAGCCTGCCGAACAGAATCGACAGGCTTAAAGTCTTGGCGTCCCTATGGGGATTCGAACCCCAGTACCAACCGTGAGAGGGTTGTGTCCTAGGCCTCTAGACGATAGGGACACTTGATCAAACTTCCCACTTCAATGTAAAAGAGGTACTTGCATTGAAGCGCGGCAACTCCGAACGCCGCCGGCGAACCGGCCTGATTCAATCAATGGCGTCCCCACGGGGATTCGAACCCCGGTACCGACCGTGAAAGGGTCGTGTCCTAGGCCTCTAGACGATAGGGACCGAAATCTTGGTGGAGGTAAGCGGGATCGAACCGCTGACCCCTTGCATGCCATGCAAGTGCTCTCCCAGCTGAGCTATACCCCCATGAATTTGAGAGAGTGAAATATATCAAAGAAACTTCACCCTGGCAACAGCTTTTTCGACTCATGGTGAATATTTACCATAAATGCGGTATGCCGCGCCTTTTTTTCTCATCCGGACGCCGGCGCATTTGGGGTGGCCGTCGAACGGAGAACGAATAATAACACGTTCCTAAGATTTGTGCGTCTATACTGTGAAAAAACATCCCCGCGGCGGCCTTCGGATGTTGTTTCCGCGCCACCGCCACCCTATTCAAGAAAGGGGGCCGACGCCCCCGATCCCGCCCAGGGCGGGGGTTCCAAGCCATGAAGCAGAAAAACAAGATCAAACCGGTCAAACGCGGCGAACCGGTCATTTCCATCCGCGGCGCCACCCAGAACAACCTGAGGAACGTCGACCTGGACATCCGTCTGGGCGAGTTCACGGTCGTCACCGGCCTTTCGGGCGCCGGAAAGAGCTCGCTCGTCTTCGACACCCTCTACGCGGAGGGGCAGCGCCGCTACGTCGAGACCTTCAGTCCCTACGCCAGGCAGTTCCTCGACCGCATGAACCGCCCCGAGGTGAAGTCGATCGACGGGATCCCCCCGGCGATCGCCATCGACCAGAGCGGCAGCGTGCGCACGTCGCGCTCGACCGTGGGCACCATGTCCGAGCTCAACGACCACCTCAAGGTCCTCTTCGCGAACCACGCCTCGCTCTACTGCCCCGGCTGCGGAAGCCCCGTGAGGGAGCACAGTCCGGAGAGCATCTACGCGGAGCTCCTCCTGCGCCTGGCGAAGGCCGGCCTCGAGGACGCGCGCGTCTACGTGACGTTCGAACTCACGGTCCCCCCGGGACTCCCCCTCGAGACGGCCCGCTCGGGTCTCTCCGCGCAGGGCTTCACCCGCATCATCGCCGAGGAGCCCCTCAAGGACGGGGGCACGCGGCTCACCGTGGTGGCCGACCGCTTCAAGGCCTCCCGCGTGGAGGCCCACCGGGCGATCCACGCCTTCGCGCTCGCCCTGGAGAAGGGATCCGGCAAGACCATCGTCTACATCGAGGAGGAGGACGGCTCGTTCACACCGTTCGCGCCCTATGAAGAGGGCTTCGTGTGCGCCGCCTGCCGGCGCTCCTTCACGAAGGCCTCCTCGAGCGCCTTCAGCTTCAACTCGCCCCTTGGTGCCTGTCCGACCTGCAAGGGCTTCGGCAAGGAGCTCGCCATCAACCCCGAGCTCGTGATCCCGGATCCCTCGCTCTCGCTCGTCGAGGGCGCCGTCAAGCCCTGGAGCACCCCCGCCTTCTCCAAGTTCAACGACGAACTGCTCTGGCACGCCAAGCGCCGCGGAATCCCCGTGTGCGAACCCTACTCGGTGCTGAGCGCCGAGGAGAAGGACTGGATCTGGAACGGGGAGCCCGGCGCCGCCGCTCGCCTCTCCGGAATCTGGGACTCCGAGGCCGGGGACGACATGCCCTGGTACGGCATCCTCAACTTCTTCAGGAAGCTCGAGGAGAAGAACTACAAGATGCACGTGCGCGTGATGCTCTCTCGCTACCGCTCGGAGGTGACCTGCAAGACCTGCCACGGCGCGCGCCTCAAGCCGGGTGCCCTCTACTGGCGCTACGGCCGTCACGCCCGCCCCGAGAAACACCGCACGGGCCCGGGCTGCTTCCTCCCCGTGGGCATGGAGCTCCCGATGGAGCGCTACCTCGAGCTGCCCGGCTTCAACTTCCACGAACTCATGAACCTCCCCGTGAGGGACCTGCTCGAGTTCTTCCGTGGTGAGACCGAGGGCGTGGACGAGGCGGAGGCGATGCTCCTCAAGGACGTCGTCAACCGGCTCACCTACATGTGCGAGGTGGGTCTGGGCTACCTCACGCTCGACCGCCGCGGACGCACGCTCTCCGGGGGCGAAGTGCAGCGCGTGAGCCTCGCCTCGGCGCTGGGCACCTCACTCGTCAACACGCTCTTCGTCCTCGACGAGCCGAGCGTCGGCCTGCACCCGCGGGACATGGACCGCGTCAACGCCGTCATGCGCCGCCTCACGGACGCGGGCAACACGCTCGTCGTCGTGGAGCACGACCCCCAGGTGATGCTCGCCGGACAGCGCCTCGTCGAACTCGGACCCAAGGCGGGCCGCGAAGGCGGGCGCATCGTCTTCGACGGCACCACCCGCGAGGCGCTCGAGAGCCCGACGCTCACGGGCGAGTACCTCTCCGGGAAGAAGCGCGTCGAACGGGCCCATCCGATGCCCGTGGACGCCTCCACGCCCGTGCTGAGCGTGATCGGCGCCTCCGAGAACAACCTCAAGGACATCGACGTCCACTTCCCGCTGGGCGCCCTGGTGGCCGTCGCCGGGGTCTCGGGCTCCGGGAAGTCCACCCTGATCGGCGACATCCTCGAGCCGGCCCTCAATCCCGGCCAGAAGAAGCCTGGGCGCTACAAGCGCCTCGAACCCGCCCGCTATTCGCGCGGCCCCGTGATCTACGTCGACCAGAGCGCCGTCGGGCGCACGAGCCGCGGCAACACCGCGAGCTACACGAAGGTGTTCGACCCGATCCGCCGCCTCTTCGCGGCCACGAGCGCCGCCAAGGCCCTCGGCCTGGGCTACGTCGACTTCTCGTTCAACAGCGGCGAGGGCCGCTGCCCGACCTGCATGGGCACGGGCTACGAGGACGTCGAGATGCAGTTCCTCTCGGACATCCACCTGCCCTGTCCGACCTGCGGCGGCAAGCGCTACAAGGAGTCCACCCTGTCGGTGAAACTCCCGCTCGCCGACGGCGAGTACGACGTCTCCCAGGTCCTCGACATGACGGTGAGCCAGGCCAAGGCGGCCTTCGCCAATCATCCGCACATCGTCGACACGCTCACCAACCTCGAGTCGGTGAGCCTGGGCTACATCGTGCTCGGGCAGCCCCTCAACACGCTCTCCGGCGGTGAACTCCAGCGGCTCAAGCTCGCCGTGCACATCGACGAGATCCTCGCCAAGCGCCGCGCCCAGAGGGCGCTCTTCATCTTCGACGAACCGACCACGGGCCTGCACTTCGACGACGTCAGGCACCTCGTGGACGTCTTCGACAGGCTCGTCAAGCTCGGCCACAGCATCATCGTGGTCGAACACAACCTCGACGTCCTCGCGGCCGCCGACTGGATCATCGAACTCGGTCCCGACGGCGGCGACCTCGGCGGCGAAGTGCTCTTCGCGGGCACCCCGGCCGACATCGAGAAGCGCGCCGACTCGCCGACGGGCCAGGCGCTGGCCGCCTGGCGCCGCGCGCTCGAGGGGGACCGCTCCCGCGAGGACTTCTTCAACCTGCCGGCCCTCAGGACCGAACCCTACGACGACTCCAAGGCGAGGATCGAGGTGAACAAAGCCAATGAGAACAACCTCAAGGACCTCACCGTGAGCATCCCCCGGGAGCACTTCACCGTGATCAGCGGTCCCTCGGGATCGGGCAAGTCCACCCTCGCCTTCGACATCATCTTCGCCGAGGGCCAGCGCCGTTATCTCGAGAGCCTGAACGCCTACGCGCGCTCCATGGTCCAGCCCCCGGCGATCCCCGACGTGGAAAGCGTCAAGGGGATCCCGCCGACGGTGGCGATCGAACAGCGCACCTCGCGCGGCGGCATGCGCTCGACCGTGGCGACGATGAGCGAGCTCTGGCACTTCCTGCGCCTGATCTTCATGAAGCTGGGCACCCAGTACTGCCCGCGCTGCCACATCCCCGCCGGACAGCAGACGCCCGACGCCATCGAGCGCGACCTGATCGCCCGCTTCAAGGGCCGCGAGGTCCTCTTCATGGCCGACTTCGTCTCCCGGAAGAAGGGCCGCTTCAGAAGCGAGATGGAGCGCCTCAGAAAGGAGGGCCGCTCCCTCCTGAGGATCGACGGGGCCTGGGTGGGCCTCGACGAGCGCATCCCCGCCCTGGACCTGCACGTCGAGCACACGATCCGCGTCCCGATGGGCTCGGCCGTGGTCGACGAGGACTCGCACGCCCTGAGGGAGCTCATCACCGATGCGCTCCTCCACGGCAAGGGCAAGTTCACCGTCACGACGGAGCTTCCCGAAAAGAAGACGGTCTCCATGCGGGGCGACTACCTCGCCCACGCACACCCGATCGAGGAGACCTTCTACTCGACGCTGGCGGCCTGTCCGTCCTGCGGTGAGAGCTTCCCCGAGGTCTCCACGAAGACCTTCTCCTACAACTCGCCCGCGGGCGCCTGTCCCGAGTGTTCGGGCTACGGCGTGGTGAGCGCGGCGCTCAAGCGCGCGCAGAAGCACGGCGAGGCGTTCGCCAACGAGATGAGCCTCGCGGAAATGCGCGGACGCGGCGCCAAGGGCGGCGACCTGGAGTCCTGCCCCGCCTGCCACGGCTCGCGCCTCAACGAGAACGCCAGGAACGTCTTCTGGAAGGGCCGCTCGATCGACGAGGTCGGCCGCATGAGCATCCGTGAGTGCGCCGCCTTCTTCGAAGGGCTCGAACTCGACGGACGCGAAGCCGCCATCGGCAGCGACGCCATCAAGGAGATCCGCACGCGGCTCGCGTTCCTCCTCGAAGTGGGTCTGGACTACCTCCAGCTCGAACGCGGCGCCCCAACGCTCTCGGGCGGCGAATCCCAGCGCATCCGCCTGGCCGCCCAGCTCGGCAGCAACCTCAAGGGGGCCTGCTACATCCTCGACGAACCGACGATCGGCCTGCATCCGAGGGACAACGGCATGCTCCTCGACGCCATCGAGTCGCTCACGAGGAAGGGCAACACGCTGCTCGTCGTCGAACACGACGAGGAGACGATCCGGCGTGCCGAACACATCATCGACATCGGTCCGGGCGCGGGCACCCGCGGCGGACGCGTCGTCGCGGAGGGCTCGGTCGAGGACATCGAGGCCGCACCCGAATCCATGACCGGACGCTTCCTCAAGGACCCCATCCGTCACACGGGCGTGCCCGAGACCCGCTTCGATCCGGACTCGGACCCCGCCGTCGTCTTCAGGAAGATCCGGCGCCACAACCTCGACATCGACGAGCTCAGGCTGCCGCTCAACCGGCTCACCGTCATCACGGGCGTCTCCGGCTCCGGGAAGTCCACCCTGAGCGAGGAGGTCGTCTATGAGAACCTCCGGCGCGCCACCACGAAGAAGCGCAACGACCCCGATCCCGACTGGACCAACGCCGCCTCGGTGGAGGGCTGGGAGACCGTCAAGCGCGTCCTCGAAGTCGACCAGAGCCCGATCGGCAAGACCCCGAGGTCGTGTCCCGCCACCTACATCGGCTTCATGGACAAGATCCGCGACCTCTTCGCGCAGACCACCGAAAGCCAGATCCGCGGCTACAACGCGAGCCACTATTCGTTCAATGCGCTCGGGGGCTGTCCCGAGTGCGCCGGCCAGGGCTACCGCACCATCGCCATGTCCTTCCTTCCGGACGTGAAGGTGGAGTGCGAGGTTTGCCGGGGCTCGCGCTACAAGCAGGAGGTTCTCAGCGTGACCTGGAAGGGCAGGAACATCAGCGAGGTCCTCGGCATGGAGGTCGAGGAGGCCTGCGGCTTCTTCGAGAGCGTGCCCGACATCCGCCGTCCGCTCGAACTCCTCGAGGACGTCGGCCTGGGCTACCTCACCCTCGGGCAGCTCTCCCCGACGCTCTCCGGCGGCGAGGCCCAGAGGATCAAGCTCGTCACCGAGCTCGCCAAGGTCAAGGACGTCGACGTCGACCTCAAAACACGCCGCTCCCCGCACACGCTCTACGTGCTCGACGAACCCACCGTCGGCCTGCACATGGGCGACGTGGATCGTCTCGTGCGCGTCCTCAAGCGTCTGGTCCGCGCAGGCAACACGGTCGTCGTCGTAGAGCACAACCTCGACGTGATGGCCGAGGCGGACTGGATCATCGACCTCGGTCCCGAAGGCGGCCGCGGCGGCGGACGCGTGGTCGGCGAGGGAACCCCCGCCGAGCTCGCCCGCAGGGACACCCCCACGGGGCACGCCCTCAAGGCGTTCCTCGAGGAACACAAGGCGCTCTGAGACCGCCGTTCCAGGCGACAAATCGAGTAGAGGGGAGCACTCTCGGTGCTCCTCCCCTCTCACACCACCAACCG
>CAJMRV010000096.1 GCA_905215795.1 uncultured bacterium
ACCTCCTGCACGACCGTGGCGACGCCGGGCCCCGGCGTCCTCATGACGATCATGAAGTCCATGCAGTTCGGCTTCAAAGGCGCCCGCTACACCATCCTCGGGACCGCCTCCGGCACGGTCGTCATGGCCGTCCTCTCGGCGACGGGCCTCAGCCTGATCCTCTCGACTTCGCCTCACGCCTACTCGGTGCTCCGCATCGTGGGCGCCTGCTACATGATCTGGCTGGGCATCAAGAACTGGCGCGCCAAGTCGATCGCCCTCAAGCACGCCGTCAAGGAGAAGGAGCTCATCGAACGCAGCGAGGGCACGGCCGACGGTCCGGCCATCCGTCCGTTCCACTTCTTCCTCGAGGGGATCGGCCTGCAGATGACCAACCCGATGCTCATCATGTTCTTCGTGAGCCTCTTCCCGCAGTTCATCGACCCCAAGGGGAGCTACCTGCTCCAGTTCACGGTGCTCTCGCTCACGTACTTCATGCTCGTGGCGGTCATCCACACGGGCTACAGCTTCATCGTCACGCGCTTCCGCGAGCTCCTCTCGAGCGAGCGCTGGACGCAGTGGATCTACCGCACCGGCGGCACCATCTTCTTCCTGCTCGCGCTCTCGGTCCTCCGGGGCGTCTGGGTGCAGGGCTGGTGAGTCCGGCCGTGATGAGGGCGCGCCTCCCGACGGGGCGCGCCTTTTTTTTGCACCCTGCGCCGCCGGGGCCGCCGCGGGGCGTGTGAAACGCACGCCTTCACAGGTACAATAAAAGGACTTCCCGCTCCGCGGCGCACGCGGACGGACGACAAACACATCAAGGATTCAAGGTTAACTGTCTATGGGTAGCTATCAGGTCCTCGCGCGCAAGTGGCGCCCGCATGACTTCGACTCGATCGTGGGTCAGGATCATGTGGTCACCGCGCTCACCCGCGCGCTCACGGAAAAACGCCTGCATCACGCGTATCTCTTCACGGGCACGCGCGGCGTGGGCAAGACGACGATTTCCCGCATCTTCGCCAAGGCGCTCAACTGCCAGGGCGCGGACGGCAAGGGCGACGTCACGGCGCATCCCTGCGGCGTGTGCGAGGCCTGCCGGGCGATCGACGAGGGGCGCTTCCCCGACTACATCGAGATGGACGCGGCGAGCAACCGCTCGGTCGAGGACATGGCGGCGCTCCTGGAGCGTTCGATGTACGCCCCCACGCAGGGCCGCTTCAAGGTCTACATGATCGACGAAGTGCACATGCTCACCAACACCGCCTTCAACGCGATGTTGAAGACGCTCGAGGAACCGCCCGAGTACGTCAAGTTCATCCTCGCCACGACGGACCCGCAGAAGGTGCCGGTCACGGTGCTCTCGCGCTGCCTCCAGTTCAACCTGAGGAACATGCTCCCGCAGGCCATCGTCGGCCACATGGAGCACATCCTCGGCGAGGAGAAGATCGACTACGAGAAGGACGCCCTCATGCTCCTCGCGCAGGGCGCCCGCGGCTCCATGCGCGACGGTCTGAGCTTGCTCGACCAGGCCATCGCCTACTGCGGCGGCCGCATCGAGGCGGCCCCCGTGAGGAGGATGCTCGGCATGAGCCAGGGCGACACGCTCGTCGAACTCATGCGCGGCCTTGAAAGGGGCGATGCCCCGGCGCTGATCGCCGTGGCGGACAAGATGGTCGAGGAAGGCGCCTCGTTTTCGCAGACGCTCCGCGACCTCGCCGGCTTCCTGCACCGCCTCGCCCTCGCACAGAAGGTCCCCGGCGCCGTCGCCGACGACCCCGAGGGACGCGTGCTCGCGGGCTTCATCCCGAGCTTCACGCCCGAGGAGGTCCAGCTCTACTACCAGATCGCGCTCCACGGCAGGAACGACATGGCGCTCGCCCCCGATGAATACGCGGGCTTCACGATGACGCTTTTGAGGATGCTCGCCTTCAAGCCCGCCGCCTCGCGCCTGGGCACGAACGTGCCGACGCGCGCCCCGGGCGTGTCCGCCGTCAAGCCGGCCGCCGCCCCGAAGGCTGAGGCGGCTCCGGCGCCTGCTCCGAAGGCCGCCCCTGCGGCGGCACCGGCTGCGGCCCCCGCCGAACCGGCCCCCTGGGAGGCCGGCCCCGCACCGAAGACGTCCTCCGTGCCGCCGCTTGCGGCCGGCAAGGCGCCTCCGAAGCTCGGCGGCGGTGCGTCCACCTACGGGACCGACCCCTCCGAGGAGGTCCCCGAAGACGAGGAGCCCGCCCCCTGGGGAGAATGACGCGCCAATTGAGAGTGCTCCCGCGGCGCCGTCCGATTTCGACGAGGTCAACTACGCCCTCTCGCAGACCGAGGACTACTCCTCGGTTCCGGACGAACAACCGCTTCTCAGTTGGCGTGACATCATCAGCGGAGCCAATCTCACGGGCCTGGTCCGTGTCGTCGCGGCGTCCTCGGACGTGCTCGAGCTCACCCGCGACCATGTAAAATTGCGTATCGGGGCCGGCCAGATGCTGACCCCCGAGATCAGGCGCACCCTCCGGAACGCGCTCTCGGCCTTCCTCGGCACCGACTTCCGCGTCGAGTTCGAGATCGGCGAGACCACCTCGGAGACCGTGCTCGACCGCGAAAGGGAGGAGAAGGCCCGCATTCATGCGGCGCTCGTCGAGCGCTTCATGAAGCAGCCCGCCGTGAAGAACATCCTAGAGACCTTCGAGGGCGAGATCGATGAGAGCAGTCTCGTCGACCTGAGCGCCCCGGCGAAGAAGAACTGACCCTCAACACACAACACTTTTCAAAAAGGAAACACATCATGCGAGGATTTGGTGGCGGAATGGGCAACCTCATGGCCCAGGCCCAGAAGATGCAGGAACGACTGGCCAAGGTCCAGGAACAGATCGGCCAGATGGAGTTCGAAGGCGAAGCCGCCAACGGCGCCGTCAAGGTCGTCGTGACCGGCAAGAACGTCTGCAAGGGCGTCAAGATCGACCCGTCCGTGGTGGACCCCGACGACGTCGAGATGCTCGAGGACCTGCTCCTGCTCGCGTTCAACAACGCTCATGAAAGGGCCGAGAAGACCTCGAGCGAGATGATGAACCGCGCCTGCCCGCTCCCCGCGGGCATGAAGCTCCCGTTCTGACCGGACGGAGAAGGCTCCGCGGCGTCCCCCCGCAGTCCGCGGGAGGCGGCGGAGCCGCGTCCGCTTGGTGCGGACGCATGAACCGAACAACCACTCGAGAAAACCACCCGACACAAGGAGGCTCCCGCCATGATCCGCATTCCACAATCGGCCGTCGACGCCATGCTCGAGGGGGACTGGTCCCTCTCGGACCTCACCACGGAGGGGCTCGGCGAACGCCATGACGGACGGATCACGGGGACCTTCAAGACGCCGGGCATCATCGCCGGCCTCCCGCTCGCCTCGAGGATCTTCGAGACGACGGGCTGCACGTTCACGGCCCACGTGGCCGAGGGCGACCGCGTCGAGGCGAAGGTGCCGCTCTTCACCGTGGAGGGCACCGCCGAACAGATCCACGCGGCCTACAAGCTCGGTCAGTGCGTGATGGAGTACGCCTCCGGGATCGCCATGCGCACCCGCGCGATGCTCGATGCGGCCCGCGCCGTCGATCCCAAGGTGAGGGTCTCGGGCACCCGCAAGCACATGCCGGGCGGCAAGCTCGTGAGCCTGCTCGGGCTCTACGCGGGCGGCGGCATCCTCCACCGCGCCGGACTCTCCGACTCGATCCTCGTCTTCGACCAGCACCGTGTGCTCGCCGACGCCCCTCACGAAGCCGTGCGCGGCCTCGTCGAGCGTGAGATCGAGCGCAAGGTCGCCGTCGAGGTGGACTCCCTCGAGGAGGCCCTCCGCTACGCCTCGCTCGGCGTCGGGATCATCCAGTTCGAGAAGTTCGAGCCCTCGCGCCTCAAGGAGGCCGTGGACGAACTCCGACGCCAATATCCGCACGTGACGATCAACGCCGCCGGCGGGATCAACGCCGAGAACGCCGCCCTCTACGCGGCCGCGGGCGTGGACGTCCTCGTGACGAGCTGGCCCTACTTCGGCAAGCCCCACGACGTGAAGATGACCTTCTCGAGGCGCGACTGATGGCCATCCGTCTCGCCCCGCAGCTCACGCGCCTGATGGACGCCCTCGCACGCCTCCCCGGGATCGGCCCGAAGACGGCGCAGCGCCTGACGTTCCATCTGCTCAACCGCGACCCCGCGCTGATCGGCGAACTCGTCGAATCGCTCACGGGCGTGCGAGGCGCGCTCGGACGCTGCCAGGGGTGCAACACCTTCAGCGACCGTCCGCTCTGTCCGACCTGCTCGGACCCGCTCCGGGACCAGGGACTCCTCTGCGTCGTCGAGAGCGTGGCCGACGAGCTCGCGATCGACGCCTCGCTCGCGTGGACGGGCCGCTACTTCGTCCTCAACGGACGCTTGAACCCGATCGAGGGCATGGGCCCCAAGGAGATCGGGATGGACACGCTGCTCGAGCGCATCGACGAGCGCCGCGGGGTTCTCCGCGAGGTCGTCATCGCCACGAGCTACACTCCCGAGGGGGACGCCACGGCGTACTTCCTCATCGAGAACATTCGGAAGCGCTGGCCCGACCTGCGCGTGACGCGCCTGGCGCGCGGGCTGCCCTCCGGCATCGAAATCGAATACACCGACCTCAACACGATCGCGAGCGCCGTGACGCGGCGCGGCGGACGATGAGGCCGGGCACTTCATCCACTAGGATCCTCCGGGACGGACAACGATGAACGAAAACACCCAGCATGTGAAGGCGGCCCTCACCGAGGCCCGCGAAGCCCTCGACAACCTGATCGCCGACGAGGCGATGCTCGACCGGATCGCCGGGGCGGCCCGCCTGATGGCCGACTCGATCCGCGCGGGCGGCCGCGTCTTCAGCTGCGGCAACGGCGGGAGCCTCTGCGACGCGATGCACTTCGCCGAGGAGATGACGGGGCGCTACCGCTCCGACCGTCCGGCCTACGGCGCCGTGGCGATCGCCGACGCGTCCCACATCGCCTGCGTGGGCAACGACTACGGCTACGAATTCGTCTTCTCGCGCTACATCGAGGGCATGGGCCGCAAGGGCGACGTGCTCCTCGCGATCTCCACCTCCGGGACGAGCCGCAACGTGCTCCGCGCCCTCGAGGCCGCCCATGAAAAGGGCATGAAGGTCGTGGCGCTCACGGGTCGCGCGGGCACGCCGATCGCCGAGGCGGCCGACGTCGCCATCGTCACGCCGGGCGGGCGCTGGGCCGACCGCGTCCAGGAGCTCCACATCAAGTGCATCCACATCTTCATCGAGCTCGTCGAACGCGAGCTCAACCCGGAGAACTACTCCGCTTAAAGGCGGGTCATGAGGGCGAAGTCCTCCGAGATTTTTGCTAGAATGACCCCACTTCGAACATCCGAACACGACGGGCTCCTCCTAATGGAAGAGGGGCCCGTCGGCGTTTATCAACCGTCAGGAACTGTTTTTTCAACGTCATGATCAACACCCGCATCCCCATCACGGCCAAGGGAGCCGAAAAGCTCAAGGCCGAACTCGACTACCTCAAGAAGACGGCCCGTCCGGCCGTGATCGCCGCCATCGCCGAAGCCCGCGAAAAGGGCGACCTCTCGGAGAACGCCGAATACGACGCCGCCCGTGAGGAGCAGGGCCACATCGAGGGCCGCATCGCGGAACTCGAGGGCAAGATCCCCGCCCTGCAGGTGATCGATCCCAAGACCATCGACGCCGGCGACCGCATCGTCTTCGGCGCCACGGTCGAGCTCTACGACGAAGAGGACGACACCACGGTCACCTACCAGATCGTGGGCGACGACGAGGCCGACATCAAGGAGAACAAGATCTCCGTGTCCTCCCCGATCGCGCGCGCCCTGATCGGCAAGTACGAGGGCGACTCCGTCCAGTTCATGAGCCCGGGCGGTCTGGTGGCCTTCGACATCGAGACGGTCAAGTACCTCTGATCAACGTGATCCACCCCCGCCCGAGCGGGGGAGCCCCCGGCGGAAGCCTCCGCCGGAAGGGCTGAAAAAAAGCTCGATGCGTCCCGGAAACGGGATCCACATCGAGCTTTCTTGTCTCGGGACGACGGCCCCCTCGGAAAGGGGGCGAGCGTCATCAGCCCATGGCGGCGCGCTTCGTGAGGCGCTTGTGCTTCGGACGCGCACGACGCACCGGGGCGGCCTTGCGGACCTTCTTCTCACCGGGCTTCTTGCTGGCGACCTTCTTCTTGCCGGTCACCGTCATCTTGCCCTGGGCGAGCGCACGGGCGCGGGCGGCCTCCTCGCGGGCCTGCTTCTCCTGGAGCTCCTCGCTGGGGCGCCAGAGCACGAGCAGCTTGCCGATCATCTGGTTAAGAATGCAGAAACTGCCGACTTTGTATTTGACGCTGGGAGTGTAAAGATGGCCTGACGTTCCTCGCGGTCGTCGGTCGGGACGCGCACCTTGATGAGTTCGTGGGCCGTGAGTTCACGGTCGATCTCCTTGATCACGGCTTCGGTGCAGCCGTTGGCGCCCATCAGGACGACGGGGTCGAGGTGATGCGCTTGGGCACGCAGGGCCAGACGGGCGTCGCGTGGAAGAATGATT